>JASLCD010000198.1 GCA_030146295.1 Chryseobacterium sp. | reverse complement strand
CTTCAGAAAGCATTGGAATTAGGACTTAGACCGTTAGTGGTTATCAACAAAGTAGATAAGCCAAACTGTCGTCCTGACGAAGTTCATGACAAAGTATTTGATTTGTTCTTCAACCTTGATGCTACAGAAGAGCAATTGGATTTCCCTACATTCTATGGGTCTTCAAAACAAGGTTGGTTCAACACTTCATTAGAGCAGACTGAAGACATTTTACCACTATTAGATGGTATTTTACAATATGTTCCTGAACCGAAAGTAACAGAAGGAAATCTTCAGATGCAGATTACTTCTCTTGACTTCTCTTCTTTCTTAGGAAGAATTGCAATCGGGAAAGTGACAAGAGGTGAGATCAAAGAATCTCAGTGGATTGGTCTTGCTCAGGCAGAAGGTAAAATTGTAAAAGGAAAAGTAAAAGAACTTTACGTTTTCGAAGGATTAGGAAAGAAAAAAGTAACTGAAGTAAAAGCAGGAGATATCTGTGCTGTAGTAGGTTTTGATGCTTTCCAGATTGGTGATTCATTCGTTGATCTTGAAAATCCTGAGCCATTGGAAAGAACTGCTATTGACGAGCCTACGTTGAACATGACGTTCTCTATCAACAACTCACCTTTCTTTGGTAAAGATGGTAAATATGTTACTTCAAATCACCTGAAAGAAAGATTAACAAAAGAGTTAGAGAAAAACTTGGCACTAAGAGTTCAGCAGACAGACGATGCTAACACATTCCTTGTTTTTGGTAGAGGTATTCTTCACTTATCAGTTTTGATCGAAACAATGAGAAGAGAAGGATATGAAATGACGATTGGCCAGCCACAGGTTATCTTCAAAGAAATTGATGGTGAAAAATGTGAGCCTTATGAATCTTTAGTTGTTGACGTTCCTGAAGAATATGCTTCAAGAGTAATCGATTTGGCAACTCAGAGAAAAGGTGACCTTCACATCATGGAAACTAAAGGTGAAATGCAGCACATGGAGTTTGAAATTCCTTCAAGAGGTTTGATCGGACTACGTTCTCAGATGTTGACAGCTACTGCAGGAGAAGCTATTATGGCACACCGTTTCACAGAATATAAGCCTTTCAAAGGAACAATTCCTGGAAGAAACAATGGTGTTTTGATCAGCAAAACTACAGGTCCGGCTACAGAATATTCTATCGCTAAATTACAGGATAGAGGTAAGTTTTTCGTAGATCCGGGTGAGGAAATCTACACAGGAATGATCATTGGTGAACAAAACAAACCGGGAGACTTGGTAGTAAACATCGTAGAAGCAAAACAGTTGAACAACATGAGAGCTTCCGGAAAAGATAAAGATACTGGTGTTGCTCCGAAAATCTTATTCTCTCTTGAAGAATGTATGGAATACATCCAGGGTGATGAAGCGATTGAGGTAACTCCAAACTTCATCAGAATGAGAAAGAAAATCCTTTCTGAAGAAGAAAGAAAAAGAGTAGAAAGATCTGCAAAAGCATAATAAATCTTATACATAAAATAAAAAGAAGCCTCGATTTTCGAGGCTTCTTTTTGTTGTTGGATGGAAAAAATACATAAATGTTTTTTTTAAACAGGATTATTTATATGCAATATAAACAATCAATGTATATATCGGTGTGATTGACTGATTTTTCATTATATCGTTAATTTTATTTTATAATATTTAATTAAATCTCGTTTTTGTTGAGTGATGTTTAACTTATTTTCATATTTTTTATGTTTTTAACATTGTTTTTGCAAAAAAGATCTAACTAACATTTGTTAGTGTGTTTTTTAGTTGTATGTTTGCTTCTCAAGTGAATGAAAATCAAGCTAAAAAACAACAATAAGATGAAAAAGAAGATTTTGCAATTATCTTGCAGCATGGGATTATTATACGCAATTCCCATCTTGGCTCAGCAGGCTCCGGCAGCACAGACAACACAATCCAAAGACACCAAAGAAAGTCCTGTGAAAGTAGACTTTTACGGGTTTATCAGAAATGATGCTTTCTATGATACCCGGCAGAATATCGGTGCAGGAGAAAATATCGTTCCGCTTTATCCGAAAGACAAGGCAGTAGATATTAACGGGAATGATATCAACGCCGCATCTAAATTCCATATGCTTTCAATCGTTTCGCGGGCAGGTATTAACGTCAAAGGGCCTGATGTACTCGGAGCCAGGACAGCCGGAATTCTTGAAGCCGAATTTTTTGGGTCCACAGAAGCCGGAATTAATGAATTAAGATTGCGCCACGCTTATGTAACTCTTGATTGGAAAAATACACAGTTGGGAATAGGTCAGTATTGGCATCCTATGGTTGTTTTAGACTGCCTTCCGAATGTAGTTAATTACAGTACAGGATCCCCCATATTTGCCTTAAACAGAAATCCGCAAATAAGGCTGACCCAAAAACTGAATGAAAACTTTAAAGTGATTGCCGCCATCCAGTCACAGCGTGACTTTACCCCCAATACAACACCTTACCGCGATAGCGGGATGCCATCTTCACACCTGCAGTTCCTATATAAATCCTCAAAATTTGTGGCAGGCATCGCTGGACAGTATGAAGTTTTAAGACCCCAGCTGTCATCTGGTACACCACCTATTGAAAACAACGAAAGGGTAAAAAGCTTCACAGCCATGGCATATGCAAAAGTTATCACAAAACCTTTAACAATAAGTGCATCAGCAATAATGGCGCAGAATGCTTCATCAATAGTAATGTTAGGTGGATTTATCGGGTACTCAGCGCCGGGAAAAACAGATATTTTCCGTACTATGAACACCAGAAGTGCATGGATCGACTTCCAGCAGACGACCTCCGGGAAAGTTTCCTTTGGACTTTTTGCAGGTATGGTGAAAAATAGGGGGGCAAAAGATCCTGTAGAAGGCAGATTAGCGACGGCTTACGGAGTTACTTCCTCCTGGGGAGCCGTTTCAGCATCACCCAACGGGCGGAGTGTTGATAAGCTTTGGCGTATTGTTCCGCGTGTTGACTGGCTGCTAAGCAAAACTATAAAACTGAGGTTTGAAGTAGAAAATACAGTGGCCACATGGGGAGATGCGAAAACTAACGGAAGAGGAATTGGTAACGAATTCAATGCAAGAAACAACCGTTTTCATTTGACTACTTTTTTCATGTTCTAAAATTAAATAATCCTAAAAAAATAAAGCAATTATGGAAACAACACAAGTGAAACAGGAAAATAATATTCTTACGGTTATTATTGCTTCGTCTGCCGGGACATTGATAGAATGGTATGATATGTTTCTTGCCGTAATACTGGCAGGAGCACTCTCTGTGAATTTATTCCCCTCGGAGGGTTCTCATTTTCTGGAAACCCTTGCTGTAGTGGCATCGTCTTTTATGTTCCGGCCTATTGGATCTTTACTATTCGGAAATATTGGGGATAAAGTAGGAAGGAAATATTCCTTTCTTTTATCATTATTACTGATGGGTGCATCTACATTTCTGATAGGCTGTATCCCCAATTTTTCACACATTGGCTGGGGAGCGCCAATTTTATTATTAGTCTGCAGGCTTATGCAGGGATTAGCGATCAGTGGCGAGTATGCCGGAGCCGTTATTTATGTAGCTGAACATTCCCCGGCTCACAAAAGAGGATTTTACACAGGTTTTATTCAGGCTACAGTTCCGATAGGTCTTCTGGTTTGTCTGAGTACCATTTTCATTACCAGAAACTTTATGTCTGAAGCAGATTTTAACAGCTATGGCTGGAGGATTCCTTTTCTTTTGAGTTCAGTTTTGGTGCTTCTCAGTTACTTTGCCAGAAAGAGACTGCATGAGAGCCCTGTTTTTGAGGAACTTAAAAAAGCAGGTAAAACAAGTAAATCCCCGGTAAAAGATGCTTTTACAACAAAAGGAAATGTAATGCTTATGCTTAAATCTGTCTTTGGAGCCAATGCCGCGCAAAGCTGTATCATGCAGACTACCTTATTTGTTACCCTGTTTTTCATGCAGAGAGCCGTCATGCTTCCTGATACTACAGTTCTTATTATAACAGGGGTGGTAACGTTTTTCAGTGCCTACTTTTATCATTATTTTGCAGCATTGAGTGATAGGATAGGGCGTAAAAAAGTATTGCTTGGCGGTCTGATCTCAAGTTTGGTCCTGCTTCCGCTGTCTTTTTATCTTTTTATGAAGATCGGAAATCCACAAGGTCTAAAGGAAATTCATGAGATCAGTACAGCAGCAACGCTGCAGATCATCGGTGTAAGTCTTCTGGTTTCAATTGCAGGCTCTGCAACATATGGTCCTTTAGGTGCTTTTATGCTCGAGCTATTTCCGACAAAAATACGCTATACAAGTATGGGATTTGCACAAAACATGGGTAATGGTTTTATAGGGGGTGCAACGACATTTGTTACGGAATTTATGAAAACTTCTTTAGTATTAAGTGCAGCATTGACGCCCTTCGTAGGTTTGTTGTATCCACTTTTCTTTGTTATAGTAGCGATTATCGTTAATATACTCTTTATTCCGGAAACTTATAAAAGAGATCTTACAGCAGAAGAAGATATTCATTGAGAGAACTTTTTAAAAAAAATCGTAGACATTAGATCATATTACAAACTGAAATTTAATACTTTAACAGTGCAGATCAATAGATTTGCGCTGTTTTTATTTCAATTAATAAAATTTTAGCTTTTCAAATTCTGATAAATCATCTATATATTACTAGTTTTGTGCTTTTACATTTCAGACCAATATGAATATCAGAAAAATAAAATTAATCTATATATTAGGGGTTTTTGCGTCTGCCAGCATTTCCTGCTCAGTTCAAAACAATGTCGTAAAAACACCTTCCACGAAGAACCCGGCAAAACCCACCAACAATACAACTCCGCCAAAAGTACCTGTCGTAACGACAAAACCGTCTACAGGAACTACCGCATCAACTGAAGATAATTTCAGAACCACTCTTCCGGAAATCAAAAGAGAGTTCCGTGGAGCCTGGATCGCAAGCGTAGCCAATATCAACTGGCCTTCAAGAAATGATCTTTCGGTGGAGCAGCAGAAAGCAGAAGCAATCAGTATGCTTGATATGTTGAAAGATAACAATTTTAATGCAGCCATCTTTCAGATCAGACCTTCCGCAGATGCCCTCTATACAAGTAACATCGAGCCATGGTCTTACTTTCTGACCGGTCAGACAGGAACGGCTCCTTCTCCAAACTATGATCCGCTTCAGTTTTGGATCGAAGAAGCCCACAAAAGAGGCTTGGAACTGCATGTCTGGCTGAATCCTTACCGGGCACACCATACCAACGGGGGCGCTGTGAATAGTCTGTCAATGGTCAATAAACTCTCTGATATTGTTGTCAGATTAAAGAATGGAATGTACTGGTTTGATCCGGCTAATCCTAAAACACAAGGTCATGTATCCAACGTGGTGAGAGACATTGTAAAAAGATACGATATTGATGCCGTACATTTTGATGATTACTTTTATCCGTACGCAACCTATAACAAAGGGGCGGATTTTCCTGACAATGCAACCTGGAATGCTTATGTAAGAAGTGGAGGTACCTTATCCAGAGCAGATTGGAGAAGAGATAACGTCAATAAGTTTGTAGAACGTATCTATAAAGAAATTCATGCAGAAAAAAATAATGTAAGATTCGGAATCAGCCCGTTCGGAATATGGAAACCCGGATATCCTGCAGGAGTTGTAGGATCTTCACAATATGATGAGCTCTATGCAGATGCTAAATTATGGTTAAATAAAGGTTGGGTAGATTACTTTTCACCACAGCTTTACTGGCCTATCGACTCTAAAGGACAAAGCTTTGAAGCTCTGCTGAGCTGGTGGCAGTCCGAAAATACAATGAATCGTCATTTGTGGCCGGGATTGAATACCGTTGAGATTAAGGTATCTGACCGCCCTACAGAAATCAAAAACCAGATTGCGATTTCCAGAAACATCCTGAAAAATGATGCCGGAGAAATTCACTGGAGTATTGCCGGACTTACCAAAAACGCCAATATGCTTCCTGCCTTGAAAAACGGACCGTACAGCGAAAAAGCATTAGTACCGAAATCCCCATGGATAAAAGCAGTTCCGTTGCAGACTCCTACGCTGTTTATTGCAGATAACGGAAGCTTCGCACAGACAAGCTGGAGTACAAAAAATGCTGCTGATGTTTTCCAGTGGGTTCTTTTCACACAATACAATGGAGTATGGCAAACAGAAATTTTAACGCTGGATACCCTTTCAAAAGACATTCCTAAATTTAAAGACGGCAAGAAACTGAATGCAGTTGCCATAAAGGCCATCGACAGATTAGGAAATGAAAGTGATTATATCGCCAGAAAGATTAAATAGTTTTTGAAACAAAAAAAACTTTTGTCAACCGCGAGGAGCAACAATTTTAATCATAATAATAAAGCCCGGTTCTGAAATGGATTGGGCTTTTATTTTAGAATAACTATAAATTATTAATTTAAATTAATGATTTTCAGTTGAATAACCAATGAAAATAAATAACTGTATTTAAAATATAAATTGCATCGGAATCATTTTTGCATACTTTATCCCATAATCACCAAAATATAGCACTATGAATACTAACAGACTTTCCACCAACATGGAAAAAGCACTTAGTGACCAGATGAATAAGGAGATTCATGCATCACACATTTTTTTATCTTACGGAATTTGGGCCGATGACAAAGGCTATCAGGGAATTGCCAACTTTCTTTACCGCCACGCTCAGGAAGAAAGAAATCACTCAATCAAATTCATGGAATACATTTTAAACCGGGGTGGAAAACCAAAAGTAAATGCTATTCCGGCACCTCCGGCAGACCCCAAAAATCTTACAGCCTGTTTTGATGGCGTTTTTAAACATGAAGTTGACAATACAACTGCGATTTACAAAATTGTGGATCTTTCCATGGAAGAGAAAGACTGGGCAACCTGGAATTTTATGCAGTGGTTTGTACAGGAGCAGATTGAAGAAGAAACATTAGCCCAGAATTTGATTGATAAATTGAAAATTGCAGGCGGTGACAGAGCTACTGACGAATCTTTATTTACTTTAGATAAAACATTACAAGAAGCACCCAATGATGTTCCGCTGGCTCAGAATGCCACAGGAGACAACCCATAAAACAACCGGTGCATCCGAACCTTTTGAAAATCTGTCAGAATATTGGCAGATTTTTTTATTATGAAACTCTCTCAAAAATCACTATCTTTGCACACTCGTAATTCAAGGTTCAGAGTTCAATGTTTAAAGTTGAAGAAACCTTGGATTGCCCCTAAACCTTAAACTTTGAATTTTACAATATGAAATGTGGAATCGTAGGCCTGCCGAATGTAGGTA
>JASLCD010000158.1 GCA_030146295.1 Chryseobacterium sp. | reverse complement strand
AAGCTTATTGTAGTAGGAATTGGGAAATCTGCCCATGTAGGAAATAAAATTGTGGCCACCTTAAATTCTACGGGAACACCCTCTCAATTTTTGCATGCTTCAGAAGCGATCCATGGAGATCTGGGAGTTATCCAGAAGCAGGATGTTGTTTTATGCATTTCAAATTCCGGAAATTCTCCCGAAATTGCCAACCTGGTTCCTTATTTAAAAGACTATTCTTCCGCTTTGATCGGAATGACGGGAAATAAAAAGAGTAAACTGGCCGAATTTTCTGAAGTTATTTTAGATACTCATGTGGATGTTGAAGCCTGCCCAAATAAACTGGCACCTACCAGTTCTACCACCATCCAGATGGCTTTGGGGGATGCTCTGGCAGTTGCTTTAATGGAATTGAATGATTTCAAGGCTAATGATTTTGCCAAATTTCACCCTGGTGGAAGCTTAGGAAAAAACCTGACTTCCAAAGTAGAGCAGTTTCTTTCTTCTCAAAAACCTCAGGTTGCGGAAGATTCTTCAATAAGAGATGTGATCATTTCCATCAGTGCTTCAAGCCACGGAATTACTGTGGTAACAAATTCTGATCAGATTATTGGTGTTATCACAGACGGAGATTTAAGAAGAATGCTGATGAAGGGAGAAGATATCAGTACAGTACTGGCTAAAGATATTATGTCTGCCCATCCAAGAACCATAGAGAAAGATGCACTGGCCAAAGAAGCAATGAAAACGCTGAAAGAAAATAATATCGGACAGCTCATTGTAACAGAAAACGGAAAGTATTTCGGAATTATAGACCTGCATAAACTGCTGGACGAGGGAATCAATTAAATAATAGGGTTTCAGAAGAGTAAGAAAGTCATTATTAATTTTTTCACCAATATTCTTATGGTATTTTTTTGCTAATGCTTCTGCCGATATTCCTGAAAAAACATCTGGATTACCAGGACTCAAAAAGAAATTCAGTAGACTATTATCCTCCAAAGGAAACATCTGAACCTTTTGGTAGTGAAGCCTATCTCGAGATGAATCATTAAGATTAAAAGTATTAACCTTCCAAAGTGTTACCCACGAAATCACTGAAGAAGAGTGGCTTTTTGAATCAATAGACCTTCATCATGATGAACGATGGAAAAAATAAACTGGATTGCGGAAGAGCTGCTTACTGAAATGAATATTAAAGAAAGGGGATTTGACTTTGCATTATATATACCGCAATAATTTTAAATTCCAAACATCAGACATTTCACCAAATATTTTATAAATTTGCGTTTTAAAAATTTTATTCTGTGAGTGATAGTAAAGACATGTCCTTTCTTGGACATATAGGAGAATTAAGAGGGCATCTGATCCGTTCGATTATTGCTATCATAATTGCTGCTTTTGTGGTTGGCTTTAATATCAACTGGATTATGGACCATGTTTTTTTTGGACCCACCAGAAATGATTTCCCAACCTTCAGAGTTGTCAATCATTTTTCAAGAATGATTCTGGGAGAAGACAGTATTCACCTTCCCAAAGACTTCCCTGTTCGTGTACAGAGATTGTATCAGCAGTTCAATGTGATGATGGCTGTTTCTGTGTTCGGAGGGATGGTAGCAGCATTTCCTTATATCGTATGGGAATTGTGGCGTTTTATTGGTCCTGCTTTACATCCGAAGGAAAGAAAAAATTCCATTTATATTATCAATGCAGTATGGATGCTTTTTATGACGGGGGTAATGTGCGGTTATTTTTTAATCCTTCCCTTTGCGGTTAATTTTGGGGTCATCTTCAAAATTTCAGATATTATTGTTCCGCTTTACGACCTGAGTGATTACACCACCTTATTTTTACAGGTAGTTTTAGGAATGGGTGTTATTTTCCTTTTCCCAATTCTGATCTATTTCCTTACCAGTATCGGGATTCTTACTCCAACATTTATGAAGACCTACCGTCGCCACGCTATTGTTTTGATTATGGTAGTAGCTGCAATCATTACTCCGGCAGACGTTTTAAGTATGCTGATGGCTGCATTCCCACTGCTTATTCTATATGAATTCAGTATCATGATGTGTACATTCACTTATAAGAAAGTACAGAAAAGCAACGGAACTCTTCCGGTAGTACAGAAATAATAAACAAAATACAACTTATACCAAAGTCCGGCATTGACCGGGCTTTTTTTATGCGCGCCCAAAATCTGAATTTAATTGTATTTCCGGTATGTGCTATTGATTTAATTTTATACTTTTGAAAAGATTATTAATAAAAGTTTAAATGAAAAAGTTGTCATATACCCTCTTATTTGCATCAGGACTTGTTTTCGGACAGTTTTTTGAAAAGGGTAAGGTTTTCACCAAACAAGATACTTTGAAGGGTTCCAATACTGAGTTCAGGAACTTTTGGGATGTCAAAAAATATGATCTTTCCGTAGAACCGGATTTTGAGCAGAGAAGCATCAAAGGAAATAATGTCATCAGCTTTGAGATTATAAAAGATGTTACCAATCCTGTTTTCCAGATTGACCTTCAGCAGCCTATGAAAGCTGACAAAGTGGCTGCAAGCTTTCCCATTGCCAATTATAAGCAGGATGGAGACTTTATTTGGGTTACAACGAATAAAAAATTCAAAAAAGGCGAAAAATATACAATTGACGTTACCTATTCCGGAAAGCCTACGATAGCTAAAAAAGCGCCATGGGATGGGGGATGGGTTTTCACTAAAGACGAAAAAGGAAATCCGTGGATGACTGCTGCTGACGAGGGAATAGGAGCTTCCATATGGCTTCCTACCAAAGATATCTGGAGTGATGAACCTGATAACGGGATCATCATGAAAATTGTCACTCCTAATGATCTGGTAGGTGTGGGGAACGGCAGGTTAACCGATAAAAAAACAAATGGTACTAAAACCACTTATACATGGGAGGTAAAGAATCCTATCAATGCCTACTCCATTATCCCGAGTATAGGAAAATATGTAAACTTCAAAGATACATTTGAGGGTGAAAAAGGAAAACTGGATCTGGATTACTGGGTAATGGACTATAACCTTGACAAGGCAAAAAAACAGTTTCAACAGGTAAAACCTATGCTCTCCGCATTTGAATACTGGTTTGGTCCGTATCCGTTTTATGAAGATTCATACAAACTTGTAGAGTCTCCTCACCTTGGTATGGAACATCAGAGTAATGTAGCCTATGGGAACAAATATCAGAATGGCTATCTTGGCAGAGATCTTTCAGGGACAGGAGTTGGCTTAAAATGGGATTTCATTATTATTCATGAAAGCGGACATGAGTGGTTTGCCAACAATATTACCGCAAAAGATCAGGCTGATATGTGGATCCATGAAAGTTTCACCAACTATTCCGAGACTCTTTTTACGGAAAAATATATGGACAAAAAATCTGCTGAAACCTATGTTCAGGGGATCAGAGCATTGATAGACAATGACGTTCCTATTATTGGTCAGTACGGCGTAAGAAATGAAGGCAGCGGAGATATGTACCCGAAAGGTGCCAATATGCTTCATACCATTAGACAGGTGATCAATAATGATGAAAAATTCAGACAGATTTTAAGAGGTTTGAATAAAGACTTTTATCATCAGACTGTTACCACTCAGCAGATAGAAAATTATATCTCCTCAAAATCCGGAATCGATTTTTCAACGGTCTTTGATCAGTATCTGAGAACGATAAAAATACCAACCCTTGAGTATGCTCAGGATGGGGATACATTAAAGTTCCGGTATACAGATGTGGTAAAGAATCTCAAACTGCCTGTCATCATCAATGGGGATCAGACGATCAATCCTACAGAAGAATGGCAGACCGTGAAGCTTAAAAACAATGATCCGGTGGCGCTGAATCCCAACTATTATATCAATTATTACAATACGAAATAAAGAAAAAAGGCAAATTTGCAGGTCAGCAGATTTGCCTTTTCGCTTTTTCACCTGAAAATTTTAAGAAAAGTTTAATACTTTCTTCGTAACAAATTCAGAAAAAAAGCAACTATTTAACTATTAATTTAAACCTAATGAGAAAAACAGTACTTAGCCTTGGTATTTTTGCTGCTTTTTTGGCAAATGCTCAGTCTATAAAAACCACCATTGATCTTGTCAATGTAAAAGATGATAAAGTAGCCGTTACCATGGAGTTTCCGAAAATGAAATCCGGGGATATCAAATTTCATTTCCCAAAAACGGTTCCGGGTACTTATTCTGTAGACGACTATGGAAGATTCATCGAAGGGATCAAATTTTACGATAACAAAGGCAAAGAACTTACTTATACCAGAGTAAATGATAATACCTATTCATTGAAAAATGCACAGGGCCTTTCCAAAATCTCTTATCTTGTCAATGACAGTTTTGATGATGAATTAGATACATCAAAACATAAAGCCGTGTTTTCTCCTTCAGGAACAGATATTGAAGCAGGAAAAGTATATATGATCAATACCCACGGATTTATTGGATATATTGAGAATATGCAGGATGTTCCTTATCAGCTGATCGTTCAGAAACCGACAGATTTCTACGGAACAACAGCATTGGTAGACCAGGATAAATCTGATGCTACAGATACATATACTCTTGCCAATTATGCTAAAGTGACAGATTCTCCCCTTATGTATACAAAGCCGGATTATATTACCTTCAATGCTGGAGGAATGGATCTGGTACTGGGAGTATATTCTCCAACAGGAAAATACAAAGCTGCAGATTTCAAAGAGAATCTTGAAAAGATGGTGGTTGCTCAGAAGAAATTCCTGGGTGATATGAATACCAATAAAAAGTATGCGATCATGCTTTATCTTTCCGGAGGTGACGGGCCTAAAGTGAAAGGTTTCGGAGCATTGGAGCATCATGAATCTACAAGTGTAGTACTTCCGGAAGCAATGCCAAAAGATGCTATTGACAATACCATTACGGATGTGGTTTCCCACGAGTTTTTCCATACCGTAAACCCTCTTAAGACCCATTCTGAGGAAATTCACTATTTCGATTATGCGGATCCGAAAATGTCTCAGCACCTATGGATGTACGAAGGTGGAACGGAATATTTTGCCAATCTGTTTCAGATTCAGGAAGGTTTGATCAATAAAGATCAGTTCCTTCAAAGAATTGGTGAGAAGATTGCCAACTCCAAGAGTTATGATGATACAATGCCGTTTACAGTGATGAGTAAAAACGTATTGAAGGAGCCCTACAAAGATCAGTACAGAAATGTATATGAGAAAGGTGCTCTTCTTGCAATGTGCCTTGATATTGAGCTTAGAAAGCTTTCCAACGGAGAGATGGGATATCGTGATATGATCCGAAAACTATCTCAAAGATTTGGAGAAAACAAACCTTTCAAAGATGATAAACTGATTGATGAGCTGGTAACAGTAACCGGATATCCTCAGGTAAAAGATTTCTACAATAAGTATATTGCAGGAGACCAGCCAACCCCTTATGCAGAATATCTGAAGATGGTAGGTGTAGACATCCAA
Organism: Chryseobacterium sp.; assembly: GCA_030146295.1. GTDB lineage: Bacteria > Bacteroidota > Bacteroidia > Flavobacteriales > Weeksellaceae > Chryseobacterium. Next base: position 6,763 of record JASLCD010000158.1, on the reverse strand, counting down.
AAACAGGAAAGCCATCCTCTTTTCTGGTTTATCAAAGACCCGAACCAAACTGGTTTTGATGAGAAAAACAATGCTTTTGCTTTTGACGATCATTCTGCCCTTTCTCCTTTTGCAAAGAGTATCGGATTTAAAATCACCGATCAGGTGCTTGCTTTGGATGGAAAAACGGTAGACATCAAAAAAGTGCAGGACTTTATTGGTTACACCAGAACCATCAAAGACGGACAGGACGTTACGGTAACGATTTTAAGAGATAATGCCGGTAAGAAAGAAAAAATGACACTGAAAGGAAAGGCTATTCTGGATAAAATGACAATGGAAACCCCTACATTCAAGGCGAATCCTACTCCGGAAGAACTGAAACTACAGACACAGTGGCTCACTGGTAAAAAATAACAGAAAAGCGGGGAAATATCCCCGCTTTTTGCTTTATTCAAGTTGAGCTTTTATATGAGCCTAAGATTACCTGGTACAAATCTAACAGGTTTTGAAAACCTGTTAGGTTTCCCCTTTCCCTTAATTTCAACGAGAATCAATTCTCTTTTCTGATTGTGATTCTAAAGGTACTTCCCTTTCCTACTTCGGTCTGGGAAATCTTGATATCGCCGTTGTGATATTCATGAATTACTCTTCTTGCCAATGACAGTCCCAGTCCCCAGCCTCTTTTTTTAGTGGAATATCCGGGATTAAAAGCATTTCTTGCCTGTTGTTTTGTCATTCCGCTCCCGTTATCTTTTACTTCGATCAGAATATTTTTATTTCTTTCAAATATAGACATCGTAATAGCTCCTTCGCCTTTCATAGCATCCACAGCATTTTTCACCAGATTTTCAATCACCCAGCTCATCAGAATTTTATTGTGCGGAACCATTAAGGTATACGTAGGAAGATTCAATGTAAAATTCACTTTTCTGGAGATTCTGGTTTTCAAATAATCATAATTTTCCTGAATCGTTTCATTAAAATTTCTGTCATTTAGTTCCGGAACAGAACCTATTTTTGAGAATCGTTCTGAGATTGTTCTCAGCCTTTCGATATCTTTTTCTATCTCATGTACACCTTCCGATTCAGGATTATCCAGCTTCATAATTTCCATCCATCCGATCATCGAAGATAAAGGTGTTCCGATCTGATGAGCTGTTTCTTTAGCCAGACCAGCCCAAAGATAACCTTCATCCGTCTTTTTGATCGTCCTGAAAAACCAGAATGAAAAACCGAAATACAACAAAATAAACAATCCCAAAATATAGGGTGAATACCGAAGATTATTCAGCATACGCGAGTTGTCATAGTATACAAACTGATTGTTTCCATCCGGCACCTTGATCTCAATAGGGCCATAATTCTTTTCCATGTTCAGGATGAGGTCCTGAAGTTTTTCAGGATTCTTTATCGTACTTTCAGGAATATTTCTGTAGTATCCGAGATCAAGAATCGGGTTTTTGTACTTATCGGTTACAATGAACGGAATTGTATTGTTGATATTAAGGATATCCGGCAGCAAATCCAGAACATCCGTATCCGGAGTCTTTACTTCCTGCTGTATTCTTATCGCTTTGGAAAGAAGGCTGATTCTTTTGATCTCCTCTTTTCTGAGAAAATTAATAAGCAATGTTGAAGCCACTACAATAGCAATCACCAACGTAGTCATGACAACAAAAATAATCCAGTTATTCAGTCTGGTAAGTATGGATTTTCTCAAAGTTATTTTATTTTAAAACATTCAGAATTTTCTGCAGCTCCGCATTTCCACTTCCCTGATAATTATTGATAATGATCGAAAATACATATTTTTTGCCATCTTTTGCCGTGTGATACCCAGCAAAAGATTTGGTATCTCTCATAGTTCCGCTTTTCATCTTCATGCCATTGTCCTGAACCGGGAATCCGTCGTAATATGCTTCAAACCAGGATTGTTTTTTAGCATATAAAAGCGCCTGTACTTCTGCTTTTGCCGCTACATAATTCTGTGGTGAAAGCCCGCTTCCGTCAGCAAAATTGATCATATTAGGATTGATTCCTTTTGATTTCCAGAATTCTTTCAGATAGGCTACCCCGCTTTTGAAGCTTGAATTTCCTTTTTTTTCTTTTCCTAAGGCTTTAATCAATGTTTCTCCGTACAAATTGATACTTTTCCTTAAAAACCAGTAGACGATCTTATCCAGAGTCGGAGATTGATAAGTCAAAAGAATATTATTTTTGGGAGCTTCCAATACCTTTTTTCCTTCAATTTCAAGCTGTGAATTTGTTATTGCTATTCCTGAAATCTCAATTCCCGATTCTTTCAGCCATTGTTTCACTTCCACGGCCAGCTGTAAGGGCGGGTTAGGAGTAGAGCCTGAAACCGTTACTGTTTTTCCCGCCGGAAGCATCCCGTTTATCAATGCTACACCGGAATGCGGCGCTGTAAAAATAAGACTTTGGTCTGAGCTGCCTCCTGCTTTCAGATCATTCAGCCATTTCACTCCTTCCAGAGGATAAGAAAAGTTTTTAAAATCGGTTCCGTTAATATTGATATCAAACTGGTTTTCTTTCCAGTTGATTCCCCATACACCGGCTCCGTAATAATTTCCAAGGTCATCCCACGGCCAGCCTCCCGGAATCGTCTGATGGTCAAAATAAGAATCATCAATGACAAGATCCCCTGATATTTTTGTAATTCCTGAGTTTTTAACTGCTTCAATCAGCTTCTTTTTAAAATTTTCAGGTTTATAGGCATCGTATCTCCAGCTTCCTAATGTAGGATCACCATTGGAACTGATGAAAAGATTTCCGTTCAGTGTTCCTCCGGATATATTTCCGGAATAGCTTGAAGTGGTTGTAAAAGTATAATTTTTACCTAAAGTTTCCAGTGCAGCACCAGCAGTAAAAATTTTCTGTGTAGAAGCTGTAGAAAGCCCCTTACTTCCCTGATATTCGTATATAAAATTGCCATTTTCATCTGAAACATAAAATGATAAACTGGAAGAAACCGTTCCCGAAGAATCCATGAGATCCTTGGTTACTTTATCGAGTTTCTGAGCAATATTCTGTGCTGCAACTGTCTGTACAGAGAGTATGAGAACAGCAAGTGTTTTTTTCATTAAATTGTTATTTGGGTCTAAACGCGCAGGTTTCCAATAGGGTTCACAACCAAATATGAACCTTTTACATTGATATAAATTCTAATCAAATATAGTTAAAATAAAAATTTTTCATACTCCCGGAGGTCATAGGAACTGAAAAGAATCTGATGGCCAGAAGATTTTTCAAATGATCGGTCAACGGTGAAATATTTTTCGTAATCATCTTCATCCATAAAAATATCCATCTGGCATTCTTTTATATAATTTGATTTTTCCCCGTAATCTTCCATAAAATATCCGGATTCGCTCCATGATTCATTGTGACAGCGCAGGCAATTCTTTTGATAAACAGCTTTGTAGCCGCATATTTCACAGTCCTGCAGGCTTTCGAATAACGTTACAATTTCATTTTGCCTGTCTTCCGGGAAAAGCGGGAGAGGAATTGTTTTTAAAAGCAGATAATAGTTAGGTTCCTGCCATGAAAAATAAAACGTTTCTCCTGAACTGCCAAACGGTTTTGTATGAATCCACATTCTTTGAAGGTCATACTCCAGATCAATATTGACAATATTTTTAATATTCAGAATGGTCTTATTGCTTTTCTTGATATTCTGTTTCGTATCAATTTCAATAACAGGCTGCTGTTCCAGAAAATGACTCAGGCACAATGTGGTCTGCCAGGAATCTATTGTTCTCATTTTACCTTCGCTGCCACAAATTTCACAGGTCTTCACTGACAATTGCGAATACCTGTCTTTGATTTTTTTAAGCTTGCTATTGAGTGTTTCGTCCTCAGAAAAGGTGTAGCATCTCAGTTCACCGAATTTTTCCTTTCCAAAAACACGGTGTTCCATATTCCAGCCTGCGATGGCAAATTCAAACAGTAATTTCCGGATCAGTTGTTCCCATCCGGTACTGTTCACTGAAAAATTAGTCAGATTACGTTCTATGAAAAGATTGATTTCCTCTTTATTCATTAAAGTCTGCTTCCTGCTTCAATTTCGTAAGGTTCTTTACCTTTTTCAAAAATCCTTGTCAGCTCACTGCCTTCTACTGTAATTGAATCGGCTGTTCTTCTGATCCAGTTTCCTTCTCTAAGGCCTACCACTTTGATATCATTCTGGGTAAGGAACTCCTGAATACGGGTTTCTCTTGTTTCGCCATTATGCTTCAGATCCGGATTCGGGTCCAAATAATGTGGATTAAGATTGAACGGAACCAATCCCATACAATCAAAACTTGGCGGATAAACAATGGGCATGTCATTCGTTGTTTTCATATTCTGTCCGCCAATATTACTTCCTGCACTGCATCCAAGATAAGCTTTTCCACTTTCCACATTTTCTTTTACAACAGACATCAGTCCCTCTTCGTGTAATGTTTTCACCAGTAAAAAGGTATTTCCGCCTCCGGTAAAGTAACCTTTTGCCTGGTTCACGGCTGTTATTTTATCTTCAAATTCGTGAAGTCCTTTCACTTTTATATTGATTGTTTCAAAGAAAGAACGTGCTTTTGCAGTATAGTCATCATGGGAAATTCCTCCAGGTCTTGCGAAAGGAATAAACACAATTTCGTCAATTCCTTTATACAATTGAATTAATTCTTCTCTAAGGTATTCCAGATATTCTCCACCAAAAAGTGTGGATGTAGAAGCTAATATGATGTTCATGTGACGAAATAATATTTATTAATAAAAAATGAAAGACAAAGATAGGCTCAAAGATTAACGAATCAAAAATTAAACTAAAAAAAACACTGATCCCGTTAATATTTTCTAAAAAAACTTAAAGCTTCTAAAATTTAAGGTTTTGTGGAATTATTATTGAATTTTAGATTTAGAATTTAAAATATAAGATTATGAAAATGAGCAAAATTAATAGTAGAAGTCTATTTTTAGGTTTAATACTAGCGGGAAGTGTAAGTTTTGTAAATGCGCAAACCACTCAACCAGAAACTTCGGCTGCAACAAGCCAGACAACGAATCCGACTATTGAAGGTCTTAAAAAGCAAGTCGAGACAAATCCAAAGGATGCAGAATCATTAGCTAAATTGGCAAACGCTTATCAGGAAGCTTCAGACTGGCCTAATGCGATTGCTACCTGGAAAAAAATATCTGTTTTATTGCCGGACTGGGCTCCGTCTTATTACAGCCAGGCCTACGCTTATCAGTCTGCAAAAGATGATGCTAATGCAAAGATGGCATATGAAAAGTACATTGCAACGGTAAAACCGGAAGAAGTAGAGCAAAATAAGAAGAATCTTGCATACGCTTATTTCTATCTTGCCTTTTCTGAGCAGCAAACCGATCCTAATAAAGCAAAAGAACACATTGCAAAGTCTATACAATATGATCCTACCAATCAGGATGCTGTAAAGCTTAGCAAAACATTAAATTCTTAGTAAAAATAAAAATGCCGGAAATATCTTCCGGCATTTTTTATTATAATTAGGCTTCATCAGCCATTTTGCTGCTTGTTTCACTCACTTAATAAGTAAAAATATTTGATTTCTTTGCGTTTTTAAAACACTGGCTTTTAGTTTTTGGTTTACTTAATCAATCATCTTTCCAAAGAAATCTGTTTCTCCATGCAAATGACGGATGATCTTCTCAATATTCCGTTGGACACTGGCTTCTGTCTTTAAATTGTTGATGTAACGCACCAGTTCGTGCCTTCTTGAAGGAATCAGGTTTTCGAAATTTTCTGTTGCCAGCGAACTTTCTTTAATTGCTTTTTCCAATTCGGGATGAATAGAGATCCTTCTGTCGGAATCATCATATTCCAATACAACTTCAATAACTTCCCCTATTCTTTTCGGCGAGTTTTTCAACATCGTCAGATTGACATACAGTCTCCACTCTCCCAGATATTTCATCAGATTTTGTGTAAATTCCTTTCCATTCACAGTCCCTTTTACAGGTATCGGGCTTTTATTTCGTCCTGAATCATTAAAAATCTTGTCCAAAATTTCCTCAGGAATAAATACAAAAGGGTTAATTCCAATAATTTCCAATGGGGCTGTAAAATTTTTGTTTTTCATGGGTAACAGATTTTGACTGGTTAGGCAAAAAGCAAAAATAACCATTTGGTTTAAGATCAATATAAATTATTTTACTTTGTATAATTCCTTTCGTTCTCAAAACTCGAAACTCTCAAATCCTCCAACTCTATCACCCATATACCCAAAATACCGAACCCCGTAACTCAAAATTCATATCCCAGAACCCAATTAATTCCCTATCTTTGTATCAATAAATCTATTTATCAAAATGAAATTTTTTATTGACACAGCTAATCTGGAACAGATCAAAGAAGCAAGAGACCTTGGAATTTTAGATGGTGTAACCACTAATCCTTCATTGATGGCCAAAGAAGGAATTCAGGGAAATGAAGCGATCAAAAACCATTATAAGGCGATCTGCGAGATTGTAGACGGAGATATTTCTGCTGAAGTACTTTCTACAACATATGAAGAAATGATTAAAGAAGGAGATGAATTGGCTGCAATCCACCCCAATATCGTTGTAAAAATCCCAATGATTAAGGATGGTATCAAAGCTTTAAAATATTTTTCTGATAAAGGAATCAAAACCAACTGTACTTTGATTTTCTCTCCGGGACAAGCTCTTTTGGCAGCTAAAGCAGGTGCAACTTATGTTTCTCCGTTCCTTGGAAGATTAGATGATATTTCTACAGACG
>JASLCD010000117.1 GCA_030146295.1 Chryseobacterium sp. | reverse complement strand
TTTTGGCACTTTGGGTAGATGACGCTTATGCAGCTTTCGAAGAAACAACTAAAAGAGGTGGAAAACCATATTTAGAGCCTGTAACGTTAACTGATGAGCATGGTGAGGTAAGAATGTCAGGAATCTACACGTATGGAGAAACCGTTCACATGTTTGTAGAAAGAAAAAATTACAACGGAGCTTTCATGCCTGGATATGAAAAGTGGGAAAGCAATTATAATCCTGAAGAAGCAGGGTTATTATATGTAGACCACTGTGTAGGAAATGTTGACTGGAACAGAATGATCCCAACAGTTGAATGGTATGAAAAGGTAATGGGCTTCGTGAACATCCTTTCTTTTGACGACAAGCAGATCAACACAGAATATTCTGCATTGATGTCTAAAGTAATGTCCAACGGAAACGGATTTGCAAAATTCCCTATCAACGAGCCGGCTGAAGGTAAAAAGAAATCTCAGGTAGAAGAATATCTTGATTTCTACGAAGGAGAAGGGGTACAGCACATTGCTGTTGCTACAAAAGACATCATCCATACCGTAACTGAATTGAAAAAACGTGGTGTAGAGTTTCTTTCGGCTCCACCAGAAGCTTATTACGACATGGTTCCTGAAAGAGTAGGTCATATTGATGAAGATCTTAAAAAACTTCAGGATTTAGGTATACTTATTGATCATGATGAAGAAGGGTACTTGCTGCAGATCTTTACCAAGCCTGTAGAAGACCGCCCTACTCTATTCTTCGAAATTATTGAAAGACATGGCGCACAGAGTTTTGGTGCCGGAAATTTCAAAGCTTTATTCGAAGCATTAGAAAGAGAGCAGGAAAGAAGAGGTAATCTTTAATTTTACATTAAAATATAAGTTTTGTCAGGATACAGTATTCTGGCAAAACTTTTTTATAAAACACAGCATATGAGAAAACTTTTAATCGGGATTTCCCTTTTAGGAACGTTAGGGCTTAAAGCTCAATATGGATCTTTGAATGAAATCCTTAACCGGCTTGAGCAAAGAAAAGGCATCAATCAGCATCTTGAAAATGTAAATATTGACAACAAAAAGTTCGTTTTCATCAAAGATGAAGCCGATCATACGGAAAGGGACTTTATTATTATCAAAGGGAACAATGCCACTTATGTAGAAGTTTTCGATGATAAAGCTACAGGAGAAAGCAGTTCCAATGTTTTCACCGGAGATATTGTCAGGAAAAAAAACATTATTTCTTTAAGAGCCGATATGCTTGAAAATAAAAAAATCCCAATGCCTGTTACGAAAACATTATTGTTGACCCAGCAGGATAATATTCTATATCTCATCGATGTCAATACCAGAGACAGATGGATAGATGAAGCATCTTACTCAAAAAAGGCAAAATAAATGTCCTGAGGAAACACTCAGCAATATTTTAATCTAACTAAAATCTAAACTTATGAAATCATTTGTAGACTATTCCTCAAACTCGGATTTTTCTATACACAATATTCCTTTCGGAGTCGCAGTTTTTAACAAAGAATATATCGGATGCTGTACAAGAATCGGAGATCAGGTAATTGATCTTGCTACCTTGTATGATCTTGGCTATTTTGAAGATATTGAAGGATTGGACGACAATGTTTTTGAAGCTTATACCATCAACGAATTTATTGAACTGGGTAAACCGGTTACCAACGCTGTACGTACAAAAATCCAGACATTATTAGAGGAAGGATCAGCTTTATCAAAAGATCAGAAAACTATAGAAGAAGCATTCTATGATCTGGATAAAGTAAAAATGATGATGCCGGTCCACATCCCGAATTATACAGATTTTTACAGCAGCATCGAACATGCTACCAACGTAGGAAAAATGTTCCGCGACCCGGCGAATGCTCTATTACCCAACTGGAAACACTTGCCGGTAGGATATCACGGAAGAGCATCTTCTATTGTCGTTTCAGGCACAGATATCAACCGTCCGAAAGGCCAGATGAAACCTGCTGATGCAGATAAGCCTGTTTTCGGACCATGTAAGCAGCTGGATTTTGAATTGGAAATGGCTTTCATCCTTAACAAAAATACAGAGATGGGAGAAAGTATCTCTACTCAAGAAGCAGAAGATGCCATCTTTGGAATGGTGATTTTCAATGACTGGTCTGCACGAGATATCCAATCTTGGGAATATGTTCCGCTAGGGCCATTCCTTGCGAAAAACTTCGGTTCTTCTATTTCTCCATGGGTAGTTACGCTGGAAGCTTTGGAACCATTCAGAACCGCTTCCCCAGTACAGGATCCTGAAGTTTTAGATTATTTAAAATTTGAAGGTGATCAAAACTATGATATCAACCTTGAAGTCTATATCCAGCCTGAAAACGGAGACCAAAACCTGATCTCCGAAAGCAACTACAAACACATGTACTGGAATATGACCCAGCAACTGGCACATCACACGGTAAACGGATGTAATGTGGAAGTAGGTGATCTATATGCCAGCGGTACCATCTCAGGAAGTGATCCAAAATCTTTCGGTTCTATGCTTGAACTGACATGGAGAGGACAAAATCCTTTGTCATTAAGCAACGGAGAAGAAAGAAAATTCATCGAGGACAATGATACGGTTACCATGAAAGCATGGGCAGAAAAAGACGGTGTAAGAGTAGGTTTCGGTGAAGTTTCCGGTAAAATTATTCCAACACTTTAATTTTTATCTAAATTTTAACTCTGCACAATACCACTATCAAACCTTATAGGTTTGGTGGATGACATCGCTAGAAATATACTGCTAAACAGTTAGTATTAGGAGTGTCATGCTGAGCTGAGTCGAAGCATCTTTTAATATCATTTGAATACTTAAGTTGAATTAAGTGTTAAAAAGAAAAACATGAAAACAGTAATCCCCTCCGAGATAACCTCCGTACAACTGCAGACCATTATGCAGACCGCCGTTTCACCACGTCCCATTGCATTGGCTTCTACAGTGGATAAAGACGGTAATAGTAACTTATCTCCGTTCAGTTTTTTTAATATGTTCAGTACGGTTCCTCCGATTTTGATTTTTTCACCATCGAGAAGGGTTCGAGACAATACCACAAAACATACACTGGAAAATGTTCATGAAGTACCTGAAGTAGTGATCGGAACAGTAAACTTTCCGATTGTACAGCAGATTTCTTTAGCTTCAACAGAATACGAAACCGGAGTCAATGAGTTTATCAAATCCGGTCTTACCATGAAAGAGGCAGATCTTGTACAGCCGAAACTGATTGAAGAATGCCCTGTGAACTTTGAATGTAAAGTTTTAGAGGTAAAATCATTGGGAGATCAGGGCGGTGCCGGAAACCTTGTGATCTGTGAAGTTCAGAAAATACATATCAGAGAGGAATATCTGAATGAAGCCGGAAATCTGGATCAGAAAAAACTGGATATGGTTGCCCGATTAGGCAGCAACTGGTATTCCAGAAGCAATGAAAACAGCCTTTTTGAAGTTCCGAAGCCTTTAGTTACAAAAGGAATCGGCTTCGATCTGCTTCCTGATGCAATTAAGTACAGTAAAGTATTTACAGGAAATGACCTTGGAATGCTTGCCAATACAGAAATATTACCTGCCGGCGACTTCCACGCGGATGAAAATATTCATTTGGACGCCCAGAAATTGCTTCTTGAAAGTAAAATTGAAGAAGCCTGGACCATTCTGACCATTAAATAAAAGAAAAAAGCCTGAAATTTCAGGCTTTTTTCTTTTTATGCTGGAAGCTTATAAAGGTGTAGAGTAACTTTCACTTCATAAATAAGCTTTTGGAAAACAGTTACATTTTGATTTCAATAGATATTGAATGCCTTTAATAACTCCCAGCTTCAATCTTCCCGCTTTCCTTCTTATATCTTATTTCGCTTTTAATGACTCTGAAACCGTAATTTTTCCCTTTTCAGCAAAGTCTGTAACCTTTCCGTTTTTATCAATAGAAACATTCAGATTATCATTCTTTTCATCATAGTAAATATGTGTTGCATATCCCGGACAGTCGTGCTGCTTACATCCTGACAGTTTATAAATTCCGCTTTCAGATGTAATAGGACTTTCCACATTGAAGTTCTTGACCATTTCGTCATATTGAGTTCCCAGAAGCTTTTTCAGCCTTTCCGTTAAGCCTTTATCTTCAAGCAACTTGATATCATGTGGATATTTACCCACATTTTTGGTGATAATATTCTGTGCCGTAGGTGGCGTCGACATAGCTGAATCTGTTTTTGGAGCGGCTGCAGAATCATGAGGCATTACTGTAGCTAAGGTATCTTTGCTTACAGAGGATTCTGTTTTGTTTTCTTTTTTACAGGAAACAACGAATAATGACAGCGCAAATGCGCATGCAATAATTTTTTTCATAATTATACTGATATGGTGGTTAATATGTTATAACGTAATTTTCATTATTTTATTTCAATTTTTCTTTTATAAAGTCAATACATTTTTCGGTTACAGTATAAAGATCTTTTGGCAATTCGCTTTCGGCCCATGGTTCTTTTGCTCCGAAAGTATGATTGGCATCTTCGACCAGAAAAAGCTCAGAATTCGGGTGGAGAATATGAAGATGCTCGGCTTGCTTTACCTCCACGGCTTCATCTTCTGTTCCATGAATAATCAGCATATGAGCTTTTGCCATTTCCGTTGCCCGTTCTACATCAAAACGATGAATATTCTGTTCATAATTCTCATAAAACTGATAATAGTGGGGCATTTCCTGTTGGGTACGCCCGTTCAGTGCATAATAAACCCCGCTGTTTTTCCAGTTTTCGAAAGCTTCTCCCTTGGGAAAACGATCTAAGGTATCTACACTGGCCAAAGTAATCAATCCATTGATTCTTTCATCTTCAAAGGTTTTAATAATAGAAATCCCTCCTCCTCTGCTATGCCCTATCAGAACTATCTTTTCATCGTCTACACGCGGATCTTTACTAAAGTGATCAATCACCACACCAAGATCAGAAAGTTCTTTGGAATAATTATTATGACCAAAAGCTTCAAGATCTCCAAAGTTATACGGATCATCTGTCGTAGTTCCATTATGAGAAAAATTAAACTTCACGAAGAATAGATCTGCTTCAGCAAACTTTTCTGCCATCAGATTCCATGCTCCCCAATCTTTATACCCTTTGTATCCATGAACAAACAGTACCAGCGGAAGTTTTTTTTCAATGTCTTTATAAAAAACATCAGCAAGAAACCCTTTTGTTTCTTTATTTTCTAAATATATATTCTTTTTACTAATCAAATTCATAAAATAAATGGGCTTTACTTAATATTATTTATATTTATGGGATCAATTTAAACTGAAATTTATGAAAAAAACTCTACTTCTTTTATTTTTAATTACTTTTTCTTTTATCCAGAGTCAGACAACCAAAAGAGTGTTCTTTATCGGGAACAGTTATACTTACGTTAATGATTTGCCTAACCTCATCCAAAGTATTGCTGCGTCTAATGGTGATGTACTGGAGCATCACAGCCATACACCGGGAGGTTCCACGCTTCAGGATCATGCCGGCAATCCGAATGTCATATCAACCATCAATCAGGGAAACTGGGATTATGTCATATTGCAGGAACAAAGCCAGCTCCCGTCATTCCCTGATTCTCAGGTTCAAAACCAGGTATATCCTTATGCACTTCAGCTTTCCAATTTGATTAAAACGGCAAATCCATGCGGCAATGTAATCTTCTACATGACCTGGGGCCGTAAAAACGGAGATGCAGCGAACTGTCCGGGGCTTCCGTCTGTCTGCACCTATCAGGGAATGGATACTCAGATTTATAACCGCTATATGGAAATGGCAACAGCCAATGAAGGAATTGTTTCACCCGTAGGTAAAGTGTGGAGAACAATCAGAGAGCAAAACCCTGCTATTGAATTGTATGATCAGGATGAATCACATCCCAGTTATATTGGTTCTATGGCTGCCGCATATACCTTTTACACCATATTATTCAAGAAAGATCCCACCCAGATTCCTTTTAATGGCAATCTTAATCAGGCTCAGGCACAATTGATCAAGGATATTGTTAAAACAGAGGTTTATAACCAACCTGATAAATGGCTGATAACAAAAAATGATGTTCACAGCAGATTCACCTACCAGCTTACAGGAGCGGGAACGGTTCAGTTTACCAATACCACACAGAATGCGGCCACCTATTCATGGGATTTTGGTGACGGCACGACCTCTACACTGGAAAATCCGTCACATACCTACCTTGCAGGAGGAAGTTATAATGCAAAACTAACAACAGATGCCTGCGGAGCTACCACCTCCAAGACCAAGTTAATTGTCGTAAGCACCTTAAATACCGCAGAGACTGCTGCTGAAACTCCGGTTCAGATTTATCCAAATCCTGCCCAGCATTTTATGACCATTACTTCTAAAAAGAAAATTGAAGTACTTTCCCTTACGGATGCTTCTGGCAGAATGGTTCATTATTATTTGAATAAAACAGATTCAGGATATATCCTACCCCTTCAGCATTTGACCAGCGGAGTTTATTTTTTACAATATAAAGCGGGTGAAAAGGAATTCACTAAAAAGATTATAAAAAAATAACCTTATTTTTGCCTCATGCAGAATTTAAGAACTGTAACCGTGACGCGTTACATTCTGCCATTGAGAGAAGGAGGGTCTCTTCCTGCTCTGGCAGAAGCTGATGATGATTTCAAATATGTATTAAAATTCCGTGGTGCGGGCCATGGAGTAAAGATGCTGATCTCTGAACTTTTAGGCGGAAAGATTACCGAAGCATTGGGACTAAAAATTCCTGAGCTTGTTTTTATCAATGTTGATGCCGATTTTGGAAGAACGGAAGCCGATGAAGAAATACAGGATCTTCTGAAATTTTCCGAAGGTCTTAACCTTGGTCTGCATTATCTTTCCGGTTCCATCACTTATGACCCGGGAGTAAGTGTTGATCCTCTTCTGGCTTCAAAAATAGTATGGCTGGATGCTTTCATTACCAATATTGACCGTACTTTCAGGAATACTAATATGCTGATGTGGAATAAAGAGCTGTGGATCATAGATAATGGTGCTTCGTTCTACTTCCACCACTCATGGCAGAACTTTGATACAGCGGCAAAAACACCTTTCAAATATGTGAAAGACCATGTACTTCTTCCTAAAGCAAAAATGCTTGACGAAGCGGATCAATTTGCCCATGAAGTACTGAATGACACCCTTTTCAGGGAGATTGTCAATACAATACCTGAAGACTGGCTGCACTGGAATGATGCAGATGAAACGCCTGACGAAATCCGTGAGATCTATTTTCAGTTTCTGAAAACCAGATTAGAAAATTCTCAAATCTTTATAAACGAAGCTAAAAATGCAAGAGGATAAAATATATGAATATGCGGTAATACGCTTGGTACCTAAAGTTGAAAGAGAAGAATTTTTCAATATCGGGCTGGTGATGTTTTCCAAAAGGGAAAAATTCATCAGGGTAGAATTCTATTTGTGTCCTGATAAATTTAAACTCATGCACAGTAAGCTGGATTATGAAGATATTATCCAGAATCTTGAAAGCTTTCAGAAAATTGCCAATGGTGATAAAGACGGAGGCCCTATTGCTTTGCTTGATATTCCTGAGCGTTTTCGCTGGCTGACTGCTGTAAGGAGTGCTGTGGTGCAGACTTCCAGACCTCATCCGGGAAAATCCAAAGACTTAAATAGTACTTTTGGTAAACTTTTTGAGGAGTTAGTAAAATAACACACTCTCTAAAAAATTTATTATGAAATCATCCATCAACAACATATCAAGCTACAGGTTTTTCACAAACCTGTTTTTTGTTTTATTTTTAAGTATATCAAATTTATATTTTTCACAAAACTTCTCACAAGTCCCGGTGAAGACTCCACCTGTAAAAAGTACTTTACTTCCTGAGATTGCAACAGTTTCTGAAGATATTGTTTACAAGACCAACAGAAAAGGAAAACCTCTTGCTCTGGATTTGTATATTCCTAAAAATGTTACTACTGAAAAACTTCCTGTATTGATCTACGTTCACGGAGGTGGCTGGATAGAGGGCGACAAAGTAGTTCATGCCGACAATTATCTTGAAACAACCATTCAAAAGCTGATGGCCAAACAATATGCCGTCATCAGTATTGATTATACCCTTCTGAACGAAAGCACTCATTTCCCGCTGCCGCTGGAAGATACTAAAGACGCTGTAAGATGGGTCAGGAAGAATGCTGACCAGTATAATTTTGACACGAATAATATTGGCCTTTTCGGGGCTTCAGCGGGAGCTCACCTTTCCCTTCTGGCTGCTTATACTCCTGACAAAACCTATATGGGAAGTCCGGAACTTTCATCTTATTCTGCAAAAGTAAATTATGTGATTGATCATTATGGTCCGGCTGATCTTAATAAGCTTTTTCATACAAGATTAGGAACAATTCCGGTAGGAATGATCGGATTGATATCAAAAAAAATTGTTGGCTTACAGGAAAACCTCGTGAAAGGAATTTCCGGGTATGATATCAGAAAAGATCAGGACAGGGCTATAGAATATCTTAAAACTCTATCTCCGGCATATTTTGTTTCGGGAGGGGTTCCTACTTTAATTATGCAGGGGAATAAAGATAAAATTGTTCCTTTGAACCAGGCTAAAAAGCTTCACAGAAAACTCAACAGGGCAAAAGTGCAGAATTCTTTGGTGGTCATTGATGGCGGAATACATGGCTTTGGGACTACAGATAAAGCAGCATTAGATCAGATGACAGATCAAATGGTGGATTTTATCATCTCACAGAAAAAATAATATACATCATTCAATACAAAACAATAGTAATCTATTAAAAATCAATAAAATAAAACAAACAAAAACAACAAATATGCTAGATTGATATACATATGACTATTTTTTAATTGAAAATTAATTACCTTGGCTATTGTTTAAATTATTTCTAACAAAACAGTCAATAAATTAATCATTCATTAAAAAAAATACACAATATGGATTCTCTGAATAATATCAATGCGCTTACGCTCATATTTGCATCTGTTCTTATTTTTGCGATAGCTTACCGTGTTTATGGTATTTTTATTGCCAATAAAGTTCTCAGACTTAACGACCAGAATATGACCCCTGCAGTAGAATTTGCAGATGGTAAAGATTATGTCGCTACTAATAAAAATGTACTTTTCGGACATCATTTTGCTGCCATTGCTGCAGCCGGACCATTAGTAGGACCTGTTCTTGCAGCTCAGTTCGGATATCTTCCTGGTGCACTATGGATTCTGATTGGCTGTGTACTGGGAGGCGGGGTACATGATATGGTTGTACTCTTTGCTTCTGTACGACACAAAGGGCAAAGTCTCGCAACTATCGCTTCAAAAGAAATCGGAAAAGCTACCGGAACTGTTGCAGGTTTTGCCATTCTTTTCATTCTGATTCTTACCCTGGCCGGTTTATCACTGGCTTGTATCAATGCGATGCATGAAGCTTCATGGTCCCTTTTTACAGTAGTTATTACCATGCCTATTGCCATCATCATGGGACTGATTATGCGCTATAAAAAGAACAGTGTTTTGTTTGCAAGTATTTTAGGGGGTATTCTTTTGATTGCCGGCATCATTGGGGGACACAGTCTGATGCAGAATCCTACTATGAATAATTTGTTTTCGTGGGATATCAAAACGATTTCTATTGCCATTCCTCTATATGGTTTCATTGCTTCCGTATTACCGGTATGGCTGCTTCTGGTTCCAAGGGATTACCTTTCTACTTATTTAAAGATTGGAACGATTATCATGCTGGCTATTGGGGTGATTGTTATTCATCCTACCATCCAGATGCCTGCTATCACAGCTTTTGTAAATGGTGGAGGACCTATTATTGGCGGTCCGGTGCTTCCTTTTATCTTCATTGTAATTGCGTGTGGAGCTATTTCCGGTTTCCATGCTGTGATTGCTACGGGGACAACTCCGAAAATGTTGAATAAGGAAAGAGAAATTCTTTTCGTTGGATATGGGGCAATGCTTGTGGAAGGTTTTGTAGCATTGATGGCACTTATTGCAGCGTGTACACTGATGCCTGGTGATTATTTTGCGATCAATACACCTAAGGAAGCTTATGATTCATTTCTTGCAGCACATCCTTCCCTACATGGCGTAGACATAGACTATTACTCACAGAAAATAGGGATTGATCTGTATGGAAGAACCGGAGGTGCAGTATCTCTGGCTGTGGGAATGGCTCATATCTTTAATAAAATCCCGTACATGGATCAGCTGACGGCTTATTGGTATAATTTTGCCATTATGTTTGAAGCGGTATTTATTCTTACTGCCATTGATGCGGGAACAAGAGTGGGACGTTTCTTTTTACAGGAAATGCTGGGTTCTGTAGTTCCGAAATTCAATGATAAAAACTGGATTCCGGGAATTATTATCAGCAGTCTTCTTTTCACTTTTGCCTGGGGATATCTGGTGTATACCGGAAATGTAAACAGCATCTGGCCATTATTCGGAATCAGTAATCAGCTGCTCGCAGCCTGCGGACTGATTGTCTGTACCACAATGCTGATAAGGATGAACAGGGGAAGATATGCTTTATGCTCAGCCATTCCCGGAGTTTTCATGGCCGGAATTACCTTCTGGGCCGGGTATATTCAGGTAACTGCGATCTATATTCCGAAAGGACAGTATTTATTGGCAGCATTAGCGGCAACGGCCATGATTCTGATGCTCATCGTATTTATAGGAGCTTTCAGGAAGTGGTATCAGCTGCTTCAGATCAACAGGACAGTGACTGATCATTATGGGGAACCGGTAAAAGAACTGGTAGAAAGATAAAGGTTTTAAATAAAAAAACAGTTCAGGTAATTCTGAACTGTTTTTTTTATAGAAGTGCCTTAATCTAATAAAGTAAGATCTGTTATTGGATTTAAAAATTAAAATTAAGTCTTGCAAAGACATATCTACCATTCTGTCCGAACTGTGAAGTAGAACGTGAATAAATAAACTGGTCGTTATTCGTAGAAGCAGTAAGGTTTTTCGTTGGATAAATATCAAACAAATTGTTCACTCCTAAGGTCAGTCCTACATTTTTGGTAAACTGATAAGCAGCGGAAATATCGGTAATGATCTTATCTCCTATCTGCTGGTGTTCATTAAAATCAATGATTCCGTCTCCATTCACATCAATAATATCAGCACCTGTTACTTTTCCGAAATAGGTATTTCTAAGATAGAATGTAGCATTCTTCCATGAAAGAGTATGGGAGAGACTGGCTTTCACTCTGGGCACAGCTTCTTCCAGGTACACTCTTGATTTTTCAGAAAAATAGACTTTCTCAAGTTGCGGTGACTGTAAAAGTCCTGCAGAATGGATATCACCAACCTGCTTGGTTTTGTTAAGGTTAATAGCAAAGTTATTATCCAACTTGAATCCTGAGAATCTTGCATTGTGTGAAATCACCACATCCAAACCTTTTGTTTCCGTATCAATGGCATTGGTAAAGAACTGGGCACCATTCACATTTAATTTATCATATTCTTTTTGTGCATCAGCAGGTACATCTTTTCTTAAGAACTGATCTGTAAGAATAATACGGTTGTCAATTCTCGTGAAATATCCATCCGCTGTAAAGCTAAGCCCCACTGAAGGAATTCTGTAAGTAAATCCTACACTTGCCGATTTGGAAGTTTCCTGCTTCAATTTTGGCATACCCAACAATCCTGCCAGCTGTGAATCATTACTGAAAGTTCCCACTTCCAAAAGTTGATTATTCGTAAATAACGTAGAAGTTACATTATAATAGATCTGGTGGATAGATGGTGCTCTGAATCCTGTAGATCCTGCAAATCTTACATTGAAATTAGGCGCAACCTTGATTCTGGATGCTAATTTATAATTGAATGTCGATCCGAAATCAGAATAGTTTTCATATCTGGCTGCAGCATCTACCAATAACCAGTTGGTAAAGTTAAATTCTACATCCGCATACGCTGCTACCGACTGTCTGTTTTTATCTACAGCATTCTCAGGCTTAAATCCGTTGAATACCTGTGATCCTCCCGGAAGAGCTGCTCCAAAGAAATCTGTAGGTCTTACCGAGTTTCCGTTCCATACATTGCCCGAAGTATCATAAATTGCATACGAAGCTTCTTCTCCCTGAGTAATTTTAAAATTCTCATAACGGTGCTCAGCTCCGAAAGCAACATTAATCCCTTCCCATACATCATATTTTTTAGAGAAATCTAAATTGATTGTATTTTGAGAGAACCTTAGTCCTCCCGCATTAAATTCCCTTGGTGAAGCAAAACGCAAAGAGGTATTTCCTGTGTTCTGAATGTTATAGGTAAATGAATTCTGTCCATATGTATTACTGAAATCAATATTCCAGCCGTCCCATTTTCCTTTAATTCCTGCAGCCAGTGATATATCCTGAATATCTGTTCCAATCTGTGGAAGATAACCATTAGGATATAATCCTGTAAAGGTTCTACTTTCTCTCGGTCTTCTGTAAAATCCTCCGGAAGTCCCATGTCTTAAACTATATCCACCAAAAGTATACACTTTCCAGTTATCACTTACAGGAATCTCAGCATTTACAAAAAGCTGATGATTATTAAGCTTCGACTGCCCTACCTGCATATTGAAATCTTTTCTACTTTGTCCTCTGTAAGCCAATTCCTGATCCGTAACATCGAAGTTTAATAAGGATTGAAGACCTTTTTGGAGTACATTTCCCTGAGAATCTTTAATATCCTGAATGGTAGAAGCTCCCTGAATAGCTGCGAGCTGAGTGTTGTTAAAATAATTTACTCCCTGGGCATATTGATGAATATAGTTTACAATCTGCTGTGAATTTGGAGTATTATTGATATTGGTAAACAAAGAAGAAAGGTTTACACCATCATTCAGTGCTCTTTGTTCAATAGCATTGTAAGCATTATACAAAGTTCCGCTTTCTGTTCCGGCTCTATAGGTTGGATTTCTGAACTGTGAAGACCAGGTAATATTGAAGAAACCTCCTTTAGTTCCGATTTTATTACCATAGTTCAGATCCAGCTGAATATTCTGTCCGTCAAAATCTCCGGTATGATCATTAGCTGTTGGTGTTAAATTCCCTCCGTAGCTGATTTGCCCTGCCAGTTTTCCTGTATCTCTTTTCAGATCGAGGTTGATTACTCCGGCAATGGCATCAGATCCATATTGTGCGGAAGCTCCGTCTCTTAAAACTTCTATTCTGTTCAAAGCGAAAGAAGGAATGGCGTTCAAATCCGTTCCTACCGTACCTCTTCCCGGTGTTCCGTTTACATTCACCAATGCTGAAGTATGTCTTCTTTTTCCATTCACCAAAACCAGTACCTGATCTGGCCCTAAACCTCTTAACTGAGCAGGATCCAGGTGATCTGTACCATCAGAATTGGTCTGAATGGTGGAAGTAAATGAAGGGGCTACCGCATTCAGGATTTGTCCGATATTGGTCTGCGGAAGTATAACTGAAGATTCTTTTACATTGAAAACATCTACAGGAACCGGACTGTCTACTTTAGATCTGGCTCCGGCTCTTGAACCCAATACTACTACTTCTTCTACATTATTGGTTTTTATACTGTCTTTACTTGTTTTGATGCTGTCTTTTTCCTGCCCGTAAGTATATACGCCAAGAAAAAATAAAGCAGAGACCGAAAGAATAGTTTTTTTATTTCTCATATAGTTTAATTTGATTGAACATTTATGTTTTTACAGGGTGCAAATGTAAAATATATTTATTAGTCCACAAAATTAATAGACTTTGTTTTTATAAAAAACGGTTATTGTTTCTTTCTATCCCTATCTAAAGTTATGATAATTTAAGAACATTTCAATAAAAACATTGTTTTATAGAGTATTAGATATAAAAATAAAATGCTATGATCGCAAAGACACTTCGTTCCGCAGAGAAAATTATCTTCGCTGAGTAAACGCCTTTGCGTTTGAAAAATAAACAAATCTTAAATAACCACACTGTGACCTCAGCGGTTAAACAATAAAAAAACGGATCCAAATTTTGAATCCGTTTTCTTTATCTTATATTATTTTAAAACTAAATCTTAGTCAGTTTAGCGTATTTCAGAATCAGGTTTTTCTCTCCTTCATGAATGAAAATAACTTTTGCTTTGATATTTTGCGGATCTGTTCCATCCAGGAAGCTAACCTCTCCGATACCGAAACGGTCATGTCTCACCTTATCACCTACTTCAATATCCTGGGAAGAAGCTCCGCTTGGATTGATAATTTTGGCTGTGCTTACAGGCTTCAGCTTTCTTACTTCCGGTGCAGGTTTTGAAGCATCACCTCTGTCAATTGTTTTTTTCTCAACCTTTTTGAAAGATTTCATCTCAGAAGGATGCTCATCAAAGATATTGGATTTTACCCCTGAATTATTGATAAATCTTTTTTCCAAAGCAGGATTAAGGAATTCAATATATTCATCATCAATTTCACTTAAGAATCTTGAAGGTTCTGCATCTGTAATTTTTCCCCACTGAAAACGAGAAACAGCATAAGAGAAAAAGACCTGTTTTTCAGCTCTTGTCAATGCCACATAAAACAATCTTCTTTCTTCTTCCAGATCTTCTCTGGTAGCAGAACTCATAAAACTCGGGAACAGGTTTTCTTCAAGCCCCACCAGATGAACCACCGGAAATTCCAGTCCTTTTGAAAGGTGAATCGTCATCAAAGAAACCATGTCATCTTCCAGTTCTTTATCCTGAGTATCTGCTGAAAGTGCAATATTCTCAAGGAAGTTGGAAAGACTCGGATCTCCGTCTTCAAGCTGCATCTGCTCTTCAATAAACCCTTGCATAGAGTTCATCAATTCCTGTACGTTTTCTACTCTGGAAATTCCTTCAGGAGTCTGGTCATCTTTTAAGAATTTGATCAAACCGCTTCGCTTTGCTACTTCCATAGCCACACTGTAGGCAGTTTCTGTTTTCAGCAGTACCTGAAAAGCTTTGATCATGGACCAGAAGTCGTTCAGTTTGTTCAAAACTCCGTTGTTCAGCCCTAATTGTGGTGCATACATCGGAAGATTTTCCAATACTTTTGCAACCGCAATATTGTGAGCATCTGCAAAAACGATCAGTTTATTCTGTGTTGTTTCTCCTATTCCCCTTGCAGGATAATTAATGATCCTCATCAATGCTTCAGAATCATTTTCATTGATCAGAAGACGAAGATAACCAATAAGGTCCTTTACTTCTTTTCTTTGGTAGAAAGAAAGTCCTCCATATACTTTGTACGGAATATTTTTACGTCTCAGCGCATCTTCAAAAGCACGGGTCTGTGAGTTGGTTCTGTATAAAATAGCAAAGTCACTGTATTTTCTCTGGTCACGATTACGAAGCTCCCAGATATTTCCTGCTACGAAATTGGCTTCATCAGCATCAGAAAGAGACCTGTATATTTTGATCTTATCTCCTTCTTCATTATCACTGAATACATTTTTCTTAAACTGCTGTAAGTTTTTTGCAATAACTACATTGGCTGCATTTACAATATTCTGTGTGGAACGGTAATTCTGTTCCAGAGATACTGTCTTGGCATCTGTGTAGTCTTTTTTAAAGTTTAGGATATTATAGATATTGGCCCCACGGAAAGAATAGATAGACTGTGCATCATCCCCTACCACACAGATATTCTCGAATTTTGAAGCCAAAGCTTTTACAATAAGATACTGAGAGTGGTTGGTATCCTGATACTCATCTACCATGATGTAACGGAATCTGTCCTGATATTTTGCCAATACTTCCGGAAAACGGGTCAATAATTCATTGGTTTTCAACAACAGGTCATCAAAATCCATAGATCCGTTTCTAAAACACTGATCAACATATTTCTGATAAATCTGCCCGATGAATTTCATATTCGCTTTTTCATCCGCTTCCATCAATTCCGGATTGTTGAAATAAGCTTTTACCGTAATCAGGTTATTCTTATAGGTTGAAATTCTTGCCTGAACTTTTTTAGGTTTATAAAGATCAGCATCAATATTCATATCCTTCAATACTTTTTTGATCACGTTCAGGGCATCCTGCTGATCATAAATGGTAAAATTGGAAGGATATCCAAGATAATGAGCCTCAATTCTTAAAATTCTTGCAAAAACAGAGTGGAAAGTTCCCATCCAGAGACTTCTTGCATTGCTGTCTCCTACCACTTTCGCAATACGGTCTTTCATTTCACGGGCCGCCTTATTGGTAAAGGTAAGTGCCAGGATATTGAAAGGGTCTATTCCGTTATGTATTAAATGGGCAATACGCATGGTAAGTACACGCGTTTTCCCGGAACCTGCTCCTGCAAGCACCATCAAAGGTCCTTGTAAAGAGGTAACGGCTTCATATTGTGATTCATTGAGTCCTTTCAAATAATCCATACAGCAAAAAATTTTGGGAAGACAAAATTAATGTATTCAGAGGAGAATTCAAACTTTCATAGAGAAGTTCAGAATTGCATTGCTCAACTTCGAATTCTGAACGCATGTATGTAAGCTCTGATTTTTATTATAAACCTGCTAAATTGAACACTAATGTTGGCAAGTTTTATATTTAATCTTATCTATTTTGTAACATTTAATTCACTTTTCATACTAATTGATAAACAATTTCTAAATTTTATGAAAAAGCGACTTCTTTCTGCTGCTGCCGTAGCTTTCTTCGGGCTAATGCTGAATGCACAGCAAATCAAATTCGAAGAATATGACCTACCCAATGGTCTTCACGTAATTCTTCATCAGGATAATTCGGCTCCGGTTGTAACAACGGGGGTAATGTACCATGTAGGTGCAAAAGATGAAGTAAAAGGCAGAACAGGTTTTGCTCACTTCTTTGAGCACCTTTTATTCGAAGGAACTCCTAATATCAAAAGAGGAGACTGGTTCAAAATTGTTTCTTCAAACGGAGGACAGAACAATGCCAACACGACCAATGACAGAACTTACTATTATGAAACATTCCCTTCCAACAACGAACAGCTTGGACTTTGGATGGAGGCTGAAAGAATGCGTCATGCGGTTATTAACCAGATTGGTGTTGACACACAGAGAGAGGTTGTAAAAGAGGAGAAAAGATTAAGAATGGATAACCAGCCTTATGGAAATCTTTTTACAACGATTCAGAAAAATTTATTTACCAATCATCCATACAACTGGCCAACCATTGGTTCTATGGAAGATTTGAACTCTGCTAAATTGGAAGAATTCCAGGCATTCTATAAAAAGTTTTATGTTCCTAATAATGCCACTTTAGTAGTAGCCGGAGACATCAAACCTGAGCAGACTAAAAAATGGATCGAAACCTATTATGGAGGAATTCCAAAAGGAACATTATATCCAAAAGACTTCCCGAAAGATGCTCCTATCACTCAGGAAAAAGAAGTAACTGCTACAGACCCGAACATCCAGCTTCCGGCTTACATTTTTGCATACAGAACTCCTGCCAACAAAGAAAAAGATGCATATGTTTTGGATATGCTTTCTTCTTACTTGAGCAGTGGAAAATCTTCAGTTTTATATAAAAAATTAGTAGACCAGGACAAAAAAGCGCTTCAGGTAGCTGCTTTCAACCAAGGTCTTGAGGATTACAGTATTTTCGCATTCTTTGCGATTCCGATGGGACAAACTACCAAACAGGCTTTACAGAGTGACATTGATGCTGAAATTAAAAAAATTCAGACTACATTAATCTCTGAAGACGATTATCAAAAACTTCAAAACCAGTACGAAAACCAGTTTGTAAATGCCAACTCAAGCATTCAGGGAATTGCTGCTTCATTGGCAACCAACCACGTATTGATGGGTGACACGAATTTGATCAACAAAGAAATCGACATTTACAGATCTATCACAAGACAGGATCTTCAAAATGCGGCTAAAAAGTATCTTAATTCTAACCAAAGAATAATCATTAATTACGTACCTGAAAAAAAGTAATCATTTCAACTTTTTAGGTTACAATATGATTATTAAAAATTAAATTTTTACAAATGAAAAAGCAATTAACATATATAGCTGCAGCATTTTTCTTTACAGGAATGGTTTCAGCACAAAAAATAGATCTTAATGCAATGCCGAAGCCGGGACCTACTCCTGCGATTAACATTGCTAAGCCAAAAACTTTCCAGCTAAGCAACGGTCTTACAGTAATGGTTGTTGAAAACAACAAACTTCCAAGAGTAAATGCTAGTCTTTCTATGGACAGACCTCCTTACAATGAAGGTGCTGTAACAGGGGTAAGCGGAATCATGGCTGAACAGTTTGAAAATGGAACAACCAACATCAGCAAGGATGATTTCAACAAAAAAGTAGATTATCTTGGAGCAAACCTTAATTTCTCTTCAGGTGGTGCTTCTGCCAACTCACTTTCAAAATACTTCCCTGAAGTTCTAGGTTTGATGGCTGATGCCATTATTAATCCTAAATTCTCTGCTGAAGAAATTCAAAATTCTAAAGAAAGAGCAATCGAAGGATTAAAATCTGAAGAAAAAAATGCTTCTTCTATCGCAGAAAGAGTTTCCAATGCTTTGATGTATGGAAAAAATACGTCAAGAGGTGAATTTGAAACGGTTGAATCTATCAACAAAATTCAGTTAGCTGACGTACAAAATACTTATAAAAAATACTACGCTCCGGATAATGCTTACCTGGTAATCGTTGGAGACGTAAAATTTGATCAGGTAAAGCCTTTGATTGAAAAAGCTTTCAGTGGCTGGAAAAAAGCAAATACTCCTATTGCACCGCCGGAACCGGCTTCTAATGTTGCAAAAACAGAGATCAATGTAGTAGATGTTCCTTCTGCTGTACAGTCTGTTGTTTCATTGAACAACCTGAACAACCTGAAGATGAAGGATGCCAACTATTTCCCTGCAACTATCGCAAACTACATTCTTGGTGGTGGTGGTGAAGCAAGACTTTTCATGAACCTTAGAGAAAAGAACGGATTTACTTATGGTGCCTATTCCAGTATGGTTGCAAGCAAATATTCTCCACAGTTTTCTGCAAGTGCCAGCGTAAGAAATGAGGTTACAGATAAAGCGGTTAAGGAATTCATGAATGAACTTAATGCTATTTCTACTGTAAAACCGGAAGAGTTGGAAAATGCTAAAGCTAAGCTGAAAGGATCTTTCATCATGTCTTTAGAACAGCCTGCTACTATTGCAAGATTTGCATTAAACCAAAAAGTTCAGGATTTACCTGCTGACTTCTACACCAATTACTTAAAATCTATTGATAAAGTAACTGCTGCTGATGTTACCAATGCTGTAAAGGCTACGATTTTACCAAACCAAAGCAGAATTTTCATTGCGGGTAAAGCATCTGATATTGCCGAAGGATTGGAAAAATTAGGATATCCTGTAAAATATTTCGATAAAGAAGCTAATCCGGTTTCAAAACCTGCAGCACAGAAAGTAGATGCAAGCGTTACCATCGGATCTATTGCTGATAAATACATCAACGCCATCGGAGGACTTGCTGCTGTTCAGAAAGTAACCTCTATCACTACAGATGCCACTACAAAAGTACAGGGGATGGATATGTCTATGAAACTTATTCAGGCTAAAGGTGGAAAAATGGCAATGGATATGAAGATGATGGGAAATACCGTACAAAAAATCATTTTTGATGGTAAAGACGGATACATGGAAGCTCAGGGACAAAAAATGCCACTTAATGAAAAACAGAAAGCAGAAATGGCAGATCCGGAACTTTTCCCGGAGCTTACTTTTGCTAAAAGTGCAGAATATAAACTGGCAGGAATCGAAAAGTATAACAACGAAGATTCTTATGTTGTAAAAGGAGCTAAAGACACTTACTATTACAGCGTAAAAACAGGCCTTAAGACAGGTGAAGTGAAAGTTGGAGAAGGAGGATCTATCCCTACAAGCTACGCTGACTACAAAGAAGTTTCCGGAGTAAAACTTCCGTTTACCATCATCCAGAATATGGGTGGAATGGATATCAACCTGGCAGTAAAATCTTACCTGATCAATCAGGCTAAAGATTCTGATTTCAAATAAAAACACCTTATTTTTATATAAAAAACGGCAACAATTGTTGCCGTTTTTATTTTTATCAACATTTGGCGACATCTTTCTTTGTCATTCAGTAAAAAAAGATTAAATTTGCCCATTCAAAAAGATATCAGAATTAATGGATACTAT
>JASLCD010000089.1 GCA_030146295.1 Chryseobacterium sp. | reverse complement strand
TATTTCTGCCATTGTATGGTTGTTTTTCTTAATTTAATTGGAAATCTTTTTTAACTTGGTTCAATTTTGTCTTCACAGACGCGTCTACCTGCTGGTCACCTACTCTCAGAACATATCCTCCAAGAATTTCAGGTTTCACATTTACTTTCAGATCAAAGTTTGAATCAGCGTTTACAAGATTTGTAGATCTTAAAATCTGATCAAGGTTCTCTTTTGAAAGAGGAGTTGCTGTAGTAAGTGTTACTCTCTGTATACCACTAAGGTCTTCTACTTTATTGATGAATTCCTGAGCGATATTTTTCAGTTGGTTTTCACGTCCGTGTTTAATCACCAATCTGATCAGATTTTGAGAAGAGACAGATAAACCTTTGAAAATTTCGTTTGCTACTTCTATTTTCTTTTTAGAATCGATATAAGGAGTCATGAAGAATTTATTTAAGTCCGCAGACTCTTTCATGATCTTTACTACATCTTTCATTTCAGAAAATACAGTAGCCGTTTGACCTGATTCATTTGTAAAATCAAGTAAACCTTGTGCGTATCTTTTAGCTACTTTAGATGTAAGCATTCTTAGTTAAGGTTTGATTTGTTTAAATAATTTTGAACTAATTCGTTTTGAGCTTCGCTGTTGTCTAATTTTTGTTTCAAGATAGACTCAGCAATGTTTACAGATAAAGTACCAATTTGAGTTTTGATGTCTGCCATAGCAGCATTTTTCTCAGCATTGATAGTCTGTTTAGCAGCTTCGATCATTCTGTCTCCTTCAGTTTTAGCAACATCTTTAGCTTCCCCTACGATTCTGTCTTTAATTTCTCTAGCTTCTTTAAGGATAGCATCTCTTTCTATTTTAGCTTCACGAATGATTCTTTCGTTATCCTCTTTTAACGTTTCCATTTCTTTTCTAGCTAATTTAGCTTGATTAAGAGCGTCAACAATAGATGTTTCTCTGTCATTGATAGACTTCAAAATAGGTTTCCAAGCGAATTTACCTAACAAGAATAATAATGCTAGAAAAATAACAGACTGGATGATAAATAATCCTGACGAAAACTGATGAATTAATTCCATTATATAAATGTATAAATAATTATTACTTTTTTTAAAGAACCATTACCTGCAACCAACCGTTACAGATAATGGTTTGATTTTAATTAGTTTACTGCAAATAGAGCAGCAAACGCAACACCTTCTACAAGTGCAGCTGCGATAAGCATCGCAGTTTGGATTTTTCCAGATTGCTCAGGTTGTCTAGCGATAGCTTCAAGAGCAGCAGCTCCGATTTTACCAAGACCGATACCTACACCAAGTACGATAAGACCTGCACCAATAATTCTAGGGATTTCCATAATATATAATTTTAAAAAATTGTTTTAATACTTTGTTTAATTTCTCTTTTTAATTTTTGATTAGTGAGCTGCGTGATGTTCGTGATCATGCTCCTCAACAGCCATTCCGATAAATAAAGCCGATAGCATTGTGAAGATATAAGCTTGTAGGAATGCTACCAATACTTCAAGTAAATAAATTACTAATGTAAGGAATGGGAATGCTACTCCGGCAATCCAGTTTTTGAAGATATAGATAGACCCAATCAAAGTCATTACTACGATGTGACCAGCCGTCATGTTGGCAAAAAGTCGAATCATCAAAGCGAAAGGCTTAGTGATTGTTCCCAACAATTCAATCGGCAACATGATGAACTTCATTGGAACTGGAACTCCTGGCATCCAGAAGATGTGCTTCCAGTAATCTTTATTGGCTGAGAATGTCGTAATCAAATAAGTAAGGATAGCCAAGAAGAACGTCATGGTAATATTACCTGTAACATTGATTCCGAAAGGCATCAATCCTAGAACGTTAAGGAAAAGGATAAAGAAGAATACAGTCAATAGATAACCCATGAATCTCTTATACTTGTGCCCGATGTTAGGAATCGCAATCTCATCTCTTACGAAGATTACCAAAGGCTCCAAGAATCTTGCAGCTCCTGTTGGAACTGGAGACTTCTTGTAAGATTTAGCCATTCCAAAAAACAGTACAAACATGAAAACAGCCACTAATAAGATAACCAAGACACTCTTTGTAATTGAAAGATCCAAAACCCTTTCTTGTGTTGGGTGGTGATCTTTATCTAAAGTAATCGTCCCTTTCTCATCTGTCTTATAAATCTTTTCATGATGCAATACATAATGAGCTCCATCTACTTCAGTAGGCTCTCCATGCATGAACCCTTCTTTGTTACTCATGAAAGAATGAAAACCGTTATCATAAAAAATAACCGGAAGAGGGAAACCGATGTGATGACCATCTTTATCAACCATCAATGTGAAATCATGAGCATCCAATAAGTGATGATCGATGAACTCCTTGTTTTCTTTAGTCACTTTGTCTTTCTCTGAAAGCTCTTTAGCAGGAGCAGCACCAGCAGGAGCCTCACCATGCTGTGCAGACACTAAGTTTAATACAAAAATACTGTAAAATAAAACTGCGAATTTCTTAAACATTGATAGGTTTTTTTCGTTGTGCAAAAATATGATATTTTTTC
>JASLCD010000085.1 GCA_030146295.1 Chryseobacterium sp. | reverse complement strand
CGAAATCCTTTACTTTTTTTGACATAAAATCTTACTTTTCGTTCTCTCTAAAGATAAAAATATTATGTGAACCTCAAAACTTTAATTTTTAATGTGTTTTTTATTTGGACTAATTATAAACATGCTTATCTTTGCAGGGTAATCATTTTGATAATCACCAATGGAAAATTCACAAGAAAATAACTCAAAGCTTAAGAAGTGGTTCAAGCGCGTGGGATGGGCAGGACTTGCTTTCTTTACCATAAAAGGCTTGATTTGGCTCGTCATATTCTACGTTGGAGCAGATAGTCTTCAGAGCTGTATACAATAAAAAAGCAGAGAAAATTTCTCTGCTTTCTTTTTAGGGTAAGGTTAACTGAATTGTTATTTATTGATTGAAAAGCTAAAAAAGGAATCCTTTTTTATATTTTCTGTAATTTAAAAAAGTGAAGAAATATCATCTTTTGACAAATAGTCTCCCTGAAAAGAGCATTGATATGCTCCAATTGATCTTTTTAAACTACTCTTTCTTCCTCCTCCCTGCATTCACCAGGCTCTGATGTAACAGGTATTCTATCTGTCCGTTCACACTTCTGAAGTCATCATTGGCCCACTTTTCAAGGAGTTTATAAGTAGACTCATCTATTCTTATCACAAAAGATTTTTTGCTTTTGTTTTCTGAAGAGTTCTGAGCTTTTTCTGATTTCATTTTTTAAAATTCTCTAACATTATTTCTGACTATTCCAGTGTAGAAAAGATCTGCACCGGAATTTGTTAATTTTACACTTCTTAATTATAAAGTGTTCCTGCATTTAATATAGGTGTTGCGGCTTTTTCTCCGCAAAGAACCACCATTAAATTGCTTACCATTGCCGCTTTTCTTTCATCATCAAGCTCAACAATATTCTCTTCCGATAGCTTTTTTAATGCAAGATCTACCATTCCCACTGCTCCTTCCACAATCTTGGTTCTTGCTGCTACAATAGCCGTTGCCTGCTGTCTCTGAAGCATTGCTCCTGCAATTTCCGAAGCGTAAGCCAAATGCGAAATCCTTGCCTCCTGAATCACAATTCCGGCTTTTGAAAGACGGTCTGTAAGCTCCTGCTCCAAAATAGAATTGATCTTATCTCCTCCTTCTCTCAGGGTAATCGGGGCATGATCATCTTCTAAATTATCATAAGGAAAACTCATTGCCAAATGACGTACCGCTGCCTCACTTTGCATTTTCACAAAGTCGGTATAGCGTTCTACATCAAAAGCGGCCTTATAAGTATCTCCCACTTTCCATACCATTACAACAGCAATTTCGATAGGATTTCCCATTTTATCATTTACTTTCAAAGTCTGTCCTTGTAAATTCTCAGAACGCAAAGACATTTTCTGCGACGAATACAAAGGGTTGATAAAGAATAATCCGTTCTCTTTTACACTCCCCACATATTTCCCAAAAAAGTTCAATACTCTTGAGTGATTGGGCTGAATGATCATTAACCCTTTTAAGAAAAAGCACGAAAGCAGAAAGCAAAGCATAGCGATCACCACATAGGCTATACTTTGATCTACTCCACTCACAAAGAAGTATACTGCTGCTACAAACAAGGCAAGGCAGATGACCAGGGTAAGATAACCCGACATAGGTTTTAATGTTTTTTCCATGATTGAATTTTAATTTGATATTATTTTGATATCATAAAGGTAGTAATGAATTTTGAATTATGAATGATAAATTTTGATTTTTTTTGAGGTGCGAGTTTCGAAGTACGGGATATAAGATTCGGATATTTTTAACTAACGCAAGGTTTGCGAGGTCAATGCATTAGAATGTATTATATTTTTGTCCGCAAAGCCACTTCGTTGAGCCAGGACCGCCAGTTTCTGTGCTGTTTGAAATGCTTTTGCGAACGACACTTTATCATCACCAAAATCATTGCAAACCTTATCGTCTAGAAAAATACCCGCTACCTTAGACTTTACAAAGCACCAGAAATAATATGGACAAAAAAAAATCCCGGAAATGAATTCCAGGATTTTAATTGATATATTCAGTATTTTATTTCTTTGTTAAAGCTTTAAACTTCATGTAAGAAACAGCTGATAAAATAATCATTGTTGAGATTCCGATGTATACCCAAGCCGGTACTGGTACCGGATCTCCTGCTGCATAAGAGTGAAGTCCGCTTAAGTAGTAGTTTACCCCAAAATAAGTCATTACCATTGAGCAGAACGCAAACATGGTTGCCACGTGGAATGCCCATCTGCTTCTCAGTCCTGGCACCAATCTCATGTGCAGTACAAATGCATAGACCATGATGGAAATGAAAGCCCATGTTTCTTTTGGGTCCCAGCTCCAGTATCTTCCCCATGATTCGTTGGCCCAGATTCCTCCTAAGAAGTTTCCAACCGTCAATGCAAACAATCCGATCGTTAATGACATTTCAGAAACAATTACCAGTTCTTTCAATGTTGTATCGTGGTGAACTTTATACGTTTCTTTATTAGAGATAATATAGAACACCAATGAGATTACTGCAATGATCATCGACAGGGCGAAGAATCCATAACTGGAGGTAATAATAGCCACGTGAACAATCAGCCAATAAGACTTCAATACCGGAACAAGCGGCGTAATCTGCGGATCAAGTGCAGAACCTCCGTGTGCAAATCCCATCATGATAACTGCTACCATGAATCCGGCTGCAGGAATCAGTGCATTGGCATTTCTGTACAGAATTAAACCAGCCGTAATACCTACCCAAGAGATAAAGATAATAGCCTCATATCCGTTACTCCATGGTGCGTGGCCTGAGATGTACCATCTTGCCACAAGTCCTAAGAAATGACAAAGGTATCCTACTAAGCCCACTGCAATGATGATCTTAATTATCTTGTTTAATACTTTATTTGATTTGAATAATTCAACAAAACCTAAGATCAAAAGCAGCCCTCCAATAAGCGTGTAAAAGATCAACAATTTGAAGTTGATATCTGCTTTATTCATGAATACTTCAAGATCAACTTTAGATTTAGCAGGAACAACCGCTTTACCCCATTTCTGCTGATAATCTGAAAGTTTTGCTAATTCTGCATCGGCTTTGCTCCAGTTTCCTGTTTTCTGTGCAGTAAGAGCTTCTGCAAAGTAAGGTCCCATTACCTGCTGAGATTCCATATCCGGTTCGAATTTCTGGTCCAACCATGAGTGCCACGTATGATTGGCATCATTTTTCACAGGAACAATTCTCATAAACTGACCGCTGAAGAACTCATTGAAGATCTGTACTCTTTCGTTTACAGCAATAACCTCTTTATCATAGTTCGTTTGTTCAGCCGGTTTTTTACGGAATGCTGTATTGTAATCGTGCTCTAAGATATAGGTAAGATTACCGTTGGCATCAGCCGGGAAAAGGTTCATCAATGAAGTATAACCATCTTCATCGGCCTTTGTTTTATTTTTCAGCTCATCACCTCCTTTAGGTCCCACTTTGATCATTGGAACCATTGTCCAGCTTGGTGTATCTGTATTGATAGAAAGGAACCACTGGTTGGCAGTAAGAGACTTTCCGTCTGTTCCTTTAAATTCGTCTTTCTTGTATAATTTTCTTAAAACATCCAATGCTTCTGTATTGATAGGAACAATTCTTCCTTCAAAACTCTGTACCAAAAGATATCCGAATTTATCAGCATGCTCTTTACTGATTTTATTTCTTGCGATGATCTCATCCGGAGAAATAGATCTCATTTTTCCCATTGGAGTTGCCAATGAATTCTGCTTTGGAGCAGCACCATCAAGCGGCTGAGCAGACGGAGCCGGAGCGTGAGAATGATTATCCCCTTCTACGTGGATATGTTCTCTGCTTCCATCTGTAGTTCCGTGAGTTTCAATTTTCTGTGCATTTAATCCTAAACTTAAGAACAGTAAAAGTATTCCTGCTGCTTTCTTTTTGTTAACGTCAGACAACATTTTATTCAATTTCCAGAAGTGAGTTCCTTTCCAGAAGAAGATCACAAACATTCCTAAGAATAAAAGTCCGTATCCGATGTAAGAAATTAAAGTTCCCCAGTAATCATGGTTTACAGAAAGAACAGTTCCCATTCTGTCCGGATCAAAACTTGACTGGAAGAAACGGTATCCTTTATGATTAAGAACGTGGTTCATATAGATTTTATAAGGCGTTTCTTTGCCTTCATCGATGATTTTCACATGACTTTCGTATGCACTTGGAGATGAACTTCCCGGATAAGTTTCCATTACGAAGTCATCCAGTTTCAATGCGAAAGGAGTATTGTATACTTTAGGTCCGAATCCAACCATGATGTTTAATCCGTCCATAGTTACCTGTTTGTAGGCATTAGGGTTTCCTTTTTCAACAGAAAGGTCTACCAGTTGCTTTGTTTTTGGACCCTGAAGTTCAATCTGAAGCATATCCGGAACATTAGCATCTTTCTTTCTGTCTCCTTCAATAGCCATCAGTCTTCCTTTTTTAAGACC
>JASLCD010000079.1 GCA_030146295.1 Chryseobacterium sp. | reverse complement strand
GCTTGAGCGTGGGAAAGCCCAGGCGCGAGGAGTATGAATGGATAGCAGGAAAAAGCTCCTAAGAAAGATCATATATAATAATGAATAGTAAAGGTTATCTATAACAGAAAGGATATTATATAAAAAAACAGTGAGCCATCTTTATTTTCTCCGAACAATAGGCATTTCATTCTTACGATTTACCTTTTCAACTATAACAATAGATGTAATAGTCTGAAAAATAAAGGTGCATTTTTTTTCGTTTCCTTACATTTGTACTGCATTCCGGATTCTAAGGAGTGAAATGAGTTTTATATGACAGACAGAAAATATAAGGAAACGGTTCATACTGATAAAAACCAATACGAATATATTACCATAGCCCACGACGAAAATAACGTCCGAATCTATACTTTGAAAAATGGATTGAAGGTTTTTCTTGCTCAAAATTTTGATGCTCCGAGAATACAGACTTTCATTCCTGTAAGAACAGGAAGCAATAATGATCCGGCAGATAATACAGGGCTGGCTCATTATCTTGAGCATATGATGTTTAAAGGAACTTCTAAAATCGGGACTCAAAACTGGGAAAAGGAAAAAGAACTTCTTGACGAGATTTCAGCTTTGTACGAAGAGCATAAAGCAGAACAGGATTCTGAAAAGAAAAAGGAGATCTATAAAAAGATTGATACCATCTCTCAGGAAGCCAGCCAATATGCGATTGCCAATGAATATGACAAAGCTATTTCTTCTTTGGGTGCTACCGGAACGAATGCTCATACCTGGTTTGATGAAACAGTATATAAGAACAATATTCCGAATAACGAACTTGAAAAGTGGCTGAAAATAGAAAAGGAAAGGTTCTCTGAGATTGTACTTCGTCTTTTTCATACTGAGTTGGAATCGGTATATGAAGAGTTCAACAGAGCTCAGGATAATGACACAAGACTTGTAAACTATGAATTGATGGATGCGCTTTTCCCTACACATCCTAATGGACAACAGACTACGCTGGGAAGACCTGAACATTTGAAAAACCCTTCTATGAAGGCTATTCATAAGTATTTTGATGAATATTATGTTCCTAATAATTATGCTATGGTACTGGTTGGGGATCTTGATTTTGAGGAAACCATTCAATTAGTTGATCGATATTTTGGCGCTTTGCCTTATAAAGAGCTTCCACAAAAGACACCAGTAATTGAGCAGCCCATTACGGAAGTTATAACAAGAACGGTAAAAAGCCCTACTACTCCACGGGCTCAACTGGCATGGAGAACAGAGAGCTATGGAACAAGGGATGCTATGCTTGCAGATGTTGTTGCCAATATTCTTAGTAACAGAGGTGAAGCCGGATTACTGGATCTTCACATCAATCAGACTCAAAAAATGCTTTGGGCTCAGGCATTTTCTGTAGGTTTAAGACAATATGGTTATTTTTCTATTGTTGCCGTGCCTAAAGAAACACAAACTCTTGAGGAGGCCAAGAACATGGTATTGGAGGAAATTGAACTGATTAAGAAGGGAGACTTCCCGGACTGGATGCTGCCAGCGATCATTAATGATTTCAAAATTCAGAGAATGAAGGGCCTTGAAACAGCTGAAGGACTTGCTACCACCTTGTATGACTCATATATAAAAGGCAGAACATGGGAGCAGGAACTGAATGAGATGGATGAATATGCTTCATTTACTAAGGAAGATGTAGTGAATTTTGCTCAGGATTTTTTCAAAGAAAATTATGTTGTTGTCAATAAAGAAAAAGGAGTCAACGACATGCTGATCAGAGTTGAAAATCCAGGTATTACGCCTGTTAAAATCAACCGTGACAGTCAGTCTGAGTTTTTAAAAGAAATTTTATCGGATAAGACAGAGGATATTAAGCCTGAATTTATCGATTATCAGAAAGAAATTACCACTGATCAGCTTAAGGGAAAGAAACTAAGTTTTGTAAAGAATAAATATAATGATATTGCCCAGCTTCATTTCATTTTCCCTTTTGGAAGTGACCATGACAGAGATTTAGGAATTTCTACACAGTTGCTGCAATACCTGGGTACGGATACTCTTTCACCGGAAGATTTAAAAAAGGAGTTTTTCAAAATCGGAATCAGCAATGATTTTAAAACTACAAATAACCAGCTGATTATCTCCTTAAGCGGACTGGAAGAAAATATTGAAAAGGGAATTGCGCTCCTCCAGCACTGGATGCATGATGTAAAACC
Source organism: Chryseobacterium sp. (assembly GCA_030146295.1). GTDB lineage: Bacteria > Bacteroidota > Bacteroidia > Flavobacteriales > Weeksellaceae > Chryseobacterium. The sequence goes on along the minus strand of JASLCD010000079.1, from coordinate 5,265 downwards.
TGACCAGGAAATCTACAATCAGTTTGTGGAAACGGTACTGGAAAACCGACAGGCCGTCAAAAAAGATAAAAACCGTATTATGACAGCCCTGACCAATTATACCAAATTGGGGAGCCACTCACGTTTTACGGATGTTATTTCCAAAGAGGAACTTGAAAGCAGCCATTCTGAAGTATTCACCGACCGAATGAAAAAACTTTTCAAATATCCCTACCAGATCTTTTTCTATGGTAAAAATTTTGAAGGTTTCAAGGGATATATTGCTGAATATACAGAGGCTGAAAGTCTTCAGATTCCGGAAGCTAAACAATATCCTGAGCCTGCCACCGGAGGAAATGTAAATTTTATCAATTATGATATGGTTCAGATGGAAATGAGTAAGATCGGAAAAGGAAATCAGGTAAACCCGCTTCACTTTGGAAAGATCAATGTATTTAATGAATATTTTGGGCGGGGATTATCCTCAATTGTTTTCCAGGAGATCCGTGAGAGTAAGAGTCTTGCTTATTCGGCCTACGTTTCTTACGCAGCCAACTCTGAACTGAAGCATCCTGATTATGTAACCACGTATATCGGAACTCAGCCTGACAAGCTTATGATCGCTGTGGATACATTGAATGAACTGATGAACGAACTTCCTGAAGTGCCTATTCAGTTCGAGAATGCCAGAAATGCAGCTCTGAAACAGATTGCCTCAACAAGGGTGACCCGAAATAATATATTTTTCAATACTTTACGATTGAAAAAACTTAATATTCATCATGATTTCAGAAAAGATATCTATGAACAGATCCAGCATCTGAAATTTGAAGATATCAGACATTTTTATCAGACAGAAATCAAATCTATAGATTTTAATACAGCCATTATCGGTAAAAAAGAAAATCTGAATATGGAAGCTGTCAAAAAAATGGGAACATTTAAAGAAGTAAGTCTGAAAGATATCTTCGGACACTAAAAAAACAAGCCGCCCGATAGCATTATCGGGCGGCTTGTTTTATAAATAATCATTTACAATTTGCTTATGTCATCATGCAATCCCCGTCCCCATCCTGATAGTTTGGATGAAAGGTATCGGGAAGCACCTCCAGCAGTTGTTTATGAAAAAGATATTCTCTTTTGAAATCGCGCTCATAGATATGAGAAAATGCTTTTGATTGCTGTATGGCTTCATTCAATCCGGTCTGAAAAGAAGTAAAGGCTTTCACCTTATTGGTAATGATGAAGTAATTTAAAAACCTGACAACTTCATCCAGGTCCGCAGCTGAAAAAAGATAAGGAACTTTAAGGTACCCTTCACGAAGCTGCAGTAATAAGCAGGCTTTAATTTGATGATTCCGATCGAAAATCTTAATCCAGAAGTATTTAAATGTGTCAGCTGAACTTGAAAAGAGATACTTTTCGTCTTTTCTGCCTTCCAAAACCCATGGATAATCTATAAAAGTATTGATTTCACCGGCATTGCGCACACCTGAAAATTCAGACATAAAATCAGCACTTTCTTTATCAATACGATGAAGAACTTCATATTTGAAATCCGGTTTCTGTATGGGAAAGTTCTTTATTGAGATGAATACATTGGCAGCAGCATCCAGGGTCTGAAAAAGGGGCTTCAATGGTTTTGTTCCCGGTTTTTTTTCAGGGATCATTTTAGCAGCATCGGTTTTGAAATAGTACCTCTTTCCTTCTTTATGAAAGACATATTCAAAAACACCCATGATATTATAGAGGGCTTCTGCTTCTTTGGTAAATTCTGTAATAGCAATTCTGCCTTCGTATTCTTCAAATGCTTTTTTCAGCAATGCTTTTGCGGGTCTTTTTTTTCTGTATTCAGGGTTTGCATATAAAGTACTCAGCCACGCATAACGGATTTCTTTTCCATCAATGACCAGGTAATCCGGAAAACATCCTACATAACCGATCAGTTTTTCTTCAAAGAAGGCCAGAATAAGAAGGGTATCTTTCTCTGATGCTTTAGGATTCTGAATATGTGACAGTGCGCGGTGTTTTGTAATAGGAAGAAAATCATATTGCTGGAAAGCTCCGGAGGATATAAAATCTTCCAGTTCTTTTTTGTTGAAAGTTTTCAGCGCTATCATTTTCTCAGAATGGTATTTTTATTAATCAGTCTTTTCAGTTTGAAATAAGCTGTTTCTTTTTTCAGTATTTGTTCTCCGCTCACTCCCATTTCCATTGGAATTCTTTGAAAATTTCTCTTTACACTATCCAGTTTTATCCCTGCACAGCCAAAACTGCAGTAGATTTCCTTATTTTTAAAGAGCTCATCAAAGAAGTCTTTCTGTACTTCAAAATCAGTAAATGGAAATGCGAAACTCTCATAGAGAAAACCATTTTCTTTTAAATATGTAAAAGTCCTATCCGTGGTTTCCATCTGTTCTGTCAAAGATAAGTCACCGTATTTTGGATGATCCCAGCTGTGAGAAGAGATTCCAAAACCTTTTCTGGTAAGATTTTTTAATTCTTCTGTACTTAAATAGGGTTTGAATTCTTCTGAATAGACATCAAAATCTACTTCAAGTTTTTCAGCAAGCTGATCCAGAATACTTTTCCCCTGATAATTAACCTGTAAAATATTCTTTTGCAAAATACCTCTCTCCACATGGTTGTCTAGAGAAAACATACGATAAACCCCGGGATCTATAGTTTTGTTCTTTTCAACTGCATCTGCAAGAAGGCTGGCCTTGCATCTGAACATCATATCTTTATTATCGATGAAAGCAGGGTTTACAAAATTGCAGGCATAGATTCCCTTTCGTTCCAAAATAGGTGCTGCAATATCATAAAACTCTCGGAAACCATCATCAAAAGTAAGCAGGGCAATTTTCTTGTTAGGTTTAAAATCCCCAGACATATAATCTTTGAACTCCTGCCAGTTTACAAACCGGAAATTCTTTGCAAGGTGATCGAGGTCATCTTCAAAGTGTTTTGTATTCTTATAGCGGATCACATGTTTTATATGGGGAAGCTCTCTGTCGGAGACACTGTGATATAGCGGCAAACAATAATCCAGCGGAAAAGATTTCCCGATATTACCAGATTCAAAAGCTGCCAAAACATTGATGATCCTGTCTTTCATCTTATTAAAAATAAAAAAGAATCTATTCAAAACACAGTTCAAATAGATTCTTAAAGGTATAACTTTTTAAAATTATTTAATAATCTTCATTTCATCAACAAGCCACTTTGAATCAGCGAATTTATCGATGATGAAAAGGATATATTTTGTATCTACCATGATGTTTCTGCTGAAACGCGGATCGTAGTTAATATCACTCATTGTTCCTTCCCATTGTCTGTCAAAATTCAATCCCACAAGGTTTCCGTTGGCATCAAGAGCGGGGCTTCCTGAGTTTCCTCCGGTTGTGTGGTTTGTAGCAGTGAATCCTACAGGAACGTCACCTGTTTTATCTTTATAGTTTCCGAAATCTTTTTTGTTGTAAAGATCAATCAATTTCTTTGGAACGTCAAATTCATAATCTCCAGGAACATATTTTTCCATTACTCCTGCCAGGTGAGTCTGGTATCCGTAAGAAACAGCATCTCTTGGTGTAGATCCTTTTACTTTACCATACGTCACACGCAGCGTTGAGTTGGCATCCGGGAAGAATTTTCTGTCTTTATCCGTCTGCATCTGCTGTGCCATGAACTTTTTCTGTAAAGCATCAATTTTTGCCTGCATTGAAGTATACTGCGGATCTGCCGTTTTCATATAGGTTTCTTTCATAGAAACATACAGCTGATAAATAGGATCTTTCTTTAAAGTTTTGATCAATTTATCCTGATTAGAAAATGCTTTATCAATATCTGTAGTCAGTGTTCCTCCGTTCACAGCAGTTCTTCCTGTGATGATAGAATTTTTAGACATATCTTCTATTACAGGGATATTCGGGGTTTCATCTTTGTATTTGCTGAATCCTGCCGGTAAAAACTGTGGTGCTGTTTTGTTAACATACAAAGCTAATAGTTTCGCTGTTACTTTAGCATCAAGCTCTGCGCTGTAGTCTTTATAGAAAGAGGTTAATTTTGTTTTTAGCCTGGTAAGCTCCTTTTCATCCATTCTTCCTGCTTCTACGGAAGCTACAAAATCATAATAATCACCGGCAAGCTTTAAAGTCTCCGCATTTCTTACCACTTCTGTATAATAAGCATTATTTAATGCATAAGGAGCCTGGTCGTTATACAGTTTGTTCAACTGATCCAGAGTTGTTTTGATCTCAGGGTTTTTAGCTACCAGAGAACCTTCATACATGACTTTCTTTTCTACCGCATTGGATTTTTTCAATCCTTCCACTTCACCAATCCATTTTTTCCAGTAGTTGGCTACTGAAGCGTATTTTGAAGCATATTTGATACGTGTTTCATTATCAACACGCATTTTTTCGTCCAATGTTTTTAAAGCAACATCACGTACTGCAATTCTTGCAGGGTCTATGTCTTTCATGATCTTCTCTACTCCAATAGCAGGAAGGTATTCTGTAGTTTTTCCCGGGAATCCGAATACAAAAGTAAAATCGTTTTCATTTTTATCTTTTATAGAAACCGGTAAGTAGTGCTTAGGTACATAAGGTACATTGTCTTTTGAATATTCTGCAGGTCTATTGTTCTTGTCTGCATAGATTCTGAACATAGAGAAGTCTCCGGTATGTCTTGGCCAGACCCAGTTGTCTGTATCACTTCCGAATTTCCCGATGCTTTGAGGCGGAGCTCCTACAAGACGGATGTCTTTATAGGTTTCGATTGTGTAAGCGTAGTATTTGTTTCCATAATACATAGGCTTTACCATGATCGACTGGTAAGATTCAATTTTCTGAGCGTTTTTATATACCTCAATATTGTTGTTGATCTTTTTGGTAAGTTCAGGTTCCGTCAGGTTATCCGTTCCTTCTAAAATCTGATCAGTAGCTTCTTTTATATCTACAATAAAATCTACTTTTACTCCTGGATTTGGAAGTTCCCCTTCTGGATTTTTTGCCCAGAATCCGTTTGAAAGCAAGTCATTCTGAACCGTAGAATGAGCCTGGATCTGCCCGAAACCACAGTGATGATTGGTTAAAAGCAATCCTTTTGGCGAAATAATTTCTGCAGTACATCCGCCGTTAAACTGTACTACCGCATCCTTTATGCTAGGCTTCTGAGGGTTGAAAATATCTTTTGCAGAAATCTTCATTCCCAAATCCTTCATTTCCTTTTCATTCAGCTCTGTAGGAATCCACATTCCTCCATATTGTTGTGCAAATGCCATTG
>JASLCD010000050.1 GCA_030146295.1 Chryseobacterium sp. | reverse complement strand
CGTTTTCAGTGTGGAGAAAAGTGCCGTTTGAGGAAAGGCAGAAGTTAATTGCAAAAGCAGCAGAAATTTTAAAGAATAATTCGGAAAAATTTGGTAGAATAATTACAACAGAAATGAATAAGCCCATTTCAGAATCAATAGCTGAAGTGGAAAAGTGTGCTTTAATGATGAATTATTATGCCGCTGCTGATAATATTTTACAACCGGAAAAGGTAGAGTCTGAATTTGCTTATTCTGAAGTTCATTACGCCCCAAAAGGAGTAATTTTAGGAGTAATGCCCTGGAACTTTCCTTTTTGGCAGGTATTGAGATTTGCAACACCTGCAATTTTGGCTGGGAATACAGTCGTTTTGAAGCATGCTTCAATTTGTTTCGGAAGTGGAAATGCCATAGCAGATGTTCTTTTAGAAGCTGGTTTTCCGGAAGGGGTTTTTCAGAACCTTGAAGTAGGACATAAAGCAGTAAAGGAAATCCTTGAACATGATGCTGTAAGAGGAGTAAGCCTTACAGGGAGCGGAAAAGCTGGTGGAGAAGTAGCTTCAATAGCTGGTTTAAATATCAAAAAATCCTTGCTTGAATTAGGTGGAAGTGATGCATTTATCATTTTTGATGATGCCAATCTGGAGGAAGCAGCAAAAGCTGGGGTAAAATCCAGACTTCAAAATTGTGGACAAACCTGTACTGCAGCCAAAAGATTTATCATTGACGAAAAGATTGAAAATGAATTTCTTCCTATATTCATTGAAGAATATAAAAAATACGAAATTGGAGATCCTTTAGACAAAGAAACCAAACTGGCAGGAATGGCAAGACCTGACCTCGCTGATGAGTTAGAAGCCCAATTCAACAGAGCTCTGGAAAATGGAGCGGAAATCATCATTCCTCTGGAAAGAATTTCAGAAAATGAATTTAAGCCGGGCTTAATAAGAGTTCAGGAAGGAAACCCCATTTTAAAAGAAGAACTTTTCGGACCTCTTGGTATGATTATGATTGCAAAAAATGATGCAGAAGCCTTACAAATGGCCAATGATATTCCCTTCGGACTTTCTAATTCTGTATGGACTAAAAATAAAGAACGTCAATTATATTTCATTGAGAACCTTGAATCCGGAACAGTCAATATCAACAGAATGACAAGTTCTGATCCTCGTTTTCCGTTCGGAGGATCAAAAGCTTCAGGATATGGCACGGAGCTGTCTTTATTAGCCTTAAAAGAGTTTGTAACAGCAAAGACAATTGTAGGTAACTAAAATGTGTATCATGTCATTCCTAAGAAACGAGGAATCTCACAGATTCTTCACTTCAATCTCGTTTTGTTCAGAATGACAAATAATTATCACTAATAAAAATAAAAAATTCCCGGAATCAATTTCCGGGAATTTTTTTATGCTTCTACAAAAAGTAATTTCGCTTATTGCTTATTGCTTATTGCTTATTGCTTATTGCTTATACAGTAGTCAATCTCAACGTATTCGTTTTTCCACCTTCATATGATGGAGTAGCATTGATATTGATTACAAAGTCTCCGGTTTCAATATAACCGTAGTTATGGGTCAGCATATTTACCTGAATGATGGTTTCATCGGTAGATTTCTTCATATCATAATAATACGCGTGAACACCCCAAAGAAGGTTCAGCATTGTAATAACTCTTCTGTTACCACTATATACAATGATATGAGAATTTGGTCTGTGTGCTGCAAGCTGGAAAGCGGTATATCCTGAATGAGTAAGGGTTACAATAGCAGAAACATTTGTAGTTTTAGCAATTCTTACTGCCGCAAGACAAACTCTGTTGGTAATGAACCTCTCATCAATACAGTTGTAATCTTTCTCGATTGGCTCATTTTTGTGTTGATAAAAATGCGTGGTTTCAATATTCTTTACAATTTTAGCCATATTTTCCACCACCTGTACCGGATATCTTCCTACAGAAGTTTCTCCTGAAAGCATTACAGCATCAGCTCCATCCAATACGGAGTTCGCTACGTCATTTACTTCCGCTCTTGTTGGCGTTAAGCTGTTGATCATAGTTTCCATCATCTGGGTAGCAATGATTACCGGCTTTGAATAGAATCTTGCCTTTTCTACCAGATTTTTCTGGATAGCAGGAACTTCTTCCATTGGAACTTCTACACCAAGGTCACCACGGGCAACCATTAATCCGTCACATTCCAAAAGAATTTCTTCAATATTTTTTACCCCTTCAGGCTTTTCAATCTTTGCAATAATCGGAGTTTTGAATTTACCATTTGGATGCGCTTTGATAAGCTCCTTCAAATCGATAATATCCTGAGCATGACGAACAAATGATAAGGCAATCCAGTCAACTTCCATGTCAAGCATGAAATTAGCATCCTGAATATCCTTTTCTGTCAATGCAGGAAGAGATACATTAGTGTTAGGAAGGTTAACCCCTTTTTTAGAACTTAGCGGACCCCCTTGAATAGTTTTTGCCTTTACAGTGTCTATTTCATTGGTTTCGATAACTTCCAGCATAAGTTTCCCATCATCAATAAGAATTCTTTCCCCTACTTTTACATCTTGTGGAAACTGTTGGTACGTCATATATACCTTAGTGGAATCTCCCTCCATCTTTTCATTGGTGAAAGTAAGAATATCACCAGGGTTCAGATAAGATCCCTCCTTTACAACTCCTACTCTCAGCTTAGGGCCCTGAAGGTCTCCCAAGATTCCCACTGAATAACCATACTCATTGTTGAGCTCTCTAATTATTTCAATATTTTTTCGAACTAAGTCGTAATCTGCATGGGAAAAATTTATTCTGAAAATATCAACACCCG
>JASLCD010000046.1 GCA_030146295.1 Chryseobacterium sp. | reverse complement strand
AAGAAAAACTGGAAATTGAAGAAAAGAAAACCCCTGAAGTGATAAGAGCTAAAGCAAATAAACCAGAAACTAGAATTTTAGGTAAAATAGACTTAGAACCTAAGAAGCCTGAAGTTGAGGATGCTCCTACAGCTCCTGTGGCTCCTGTTGCGACACCGGTTGAAGAAAAGAAAGAAGAAATCGTGAAAGAACAACAACCGGAAGTTAAATCAGCTCCTGAAAAACAAGAATTCAAAGTTTTGGATAAAATTGATTTGTCTCAAATAGAATCTAGAAACAGACCTGTGAAAAAAGACAAGCCAAAAATGGAGGAGAAAAAAGAAGAAGTTAAACCTGTGGAACCAGTAAAAGAAACTCCAAAACCTGCTGTTGTAGTGGAGAAAAAAGTGGAAACTCCAAAAGTGGAGACAGAGCCTGAATCTCAGGAGCCTCAGAAAATTGAGACAGTATATCAGAAACTTGACGGTCCTAAGATTGTTGGAGAAAAGATTGACTTGACTCAGTTTGCACCAAAACCAGGTGCTGGAGCAAAAAAGAAAAGAAAGAGAATTGAAAAACCAGGTGGCCAGAATAACCAACAGGGTCAGGGAGGGAATAATCAAAACTCAGGAAATAATAATAACAACCAGGGTGGACAAGGCCAAGGAAACCGTCAACATAATAATAACGGTGGACAAGGCGGAAATCGCCAGGGGCAAGGAGGCCAAGGAAACCGACCTCCAGGTCAAGGTGGCCAGGGTGGTGGAAACCGTTTTGGAAACAATAATAACCAAAACCGCCCAGGTGGTCAAGGTGGAGGATTCAAAAAAGGACCTCAGAATAACAGACCTGGACAACGAGTTATGCCAGTTGAGCTGACTGATGAGCAAGTTAAAAATCAGATCAAGGAAACATTAGAAAAACTGACTAATAAAGGAGGTAAATCTAAATCTGCAAAACATAGAAAAGATAAGAGAACTTACCGTAGAGAGCAGGATGAGCGTCAGCAGGAGCTTGAAGCACAAGACAGAACTCTAAAAGTTACAGAATTTATTACTGTAGGTGAATTAGCGAGCTTAATGAACGTTTCGCCAACAGAAGTAATTTCTGCATGTTTCTCACTTGGGGTAATGGTTACCATGAACCAAAGATTGGAAGCAGATACTCTATTATTAGTAGCAGATGAATTTGGTTACAAAATTGAATTCTCGGATGCTGATCTTGAAGAAGCGGACAACGAAGATGAAGTTGATACAGAAGAAAGTTTAGTATCAAGAGCGCCAGTAGTTACGGTAATGGGACACGTTGACCACGGTAAAACTTCATTATTGGATTATATTAGAAAAACTAACGTAATTGCAGGTGAATCCGGAGGTATTACTCAGCACATTGGTGCTTATAACGTAAAACTGGAAAACGGTCAGAGAATTACATTCTTAGATACTCCTGGTCACGAAGCCTTTACGGCAATGAGAGCCAGAGGTGCACAGATCACAGATATTGCGATTATTGTAATTGCTGCTGATGATGATGTAATGCCACAGACGAAGGAAGCGATTGCTCACGCCCAGGCTGCACAGGTACCAATGATTATTGCAATCAATAAAGTTGATAAACCGAATGCAAACCCTGATAATATTCGCCAGCAACTTTCAGGCTTGAACCCTCCGGTTTTAGTTGAAGAGTGGGGAGGAAATGTTCAGGCACAGGAAATATCAGCTAAGTTCGGTAATAATGTAGATGTACTATTAGAGAAAGTTTTACTACAAGCTGAAATGCTTGAACTAAAGGCAAACCCTGAACGTTCTGCAAATGGTGTTGTTATTGAAGCGTCTCTGGATAAAGGTAGAGGTTATGTTGCTACAATGTTGGTACAAACCGGAACCTTAAAAGTTGGTGACTATGTAGTGGCAGGTAAAAATCATGGTAAAGTAAAAGCTTTGCTTGATGAGAGAGGGAAAAATCTTGCGGAAGCAGGTCCTTCAATTCCGGCAACAATCTTAGGGTTAGATGGAGCGCCAACCGCTGGTGATAAATTCCGAGTATATGCAGATGAAAGTGAAGGTAAAGCGATTGCAAACAAGAGAGAGCAGCTGCAGAGAGAACTTTCTATCAGAACGAAAAAACATACAACGCTTGAAGAATTGGGTAGACGTATTGCTTTAGGAGAGTTCAAAGAGTTGAATATTATTCTTAAAGGTGACGTGGACGGTTCTGTTGAGGCACTTTCTGATCAGTTACAAAGATTGTCAACAGAGGAGATCAGTGTGAAAATTCTTCACTCAGGTGTAGGACAGATCACTGAATCTGATATCAACTTGGCAGCAGCATCAGATGCAATTATCATTGGATTCAACGTAAGAGCAGGTGCTAATGCAAAAGAGCTTGCAGACCGTGAGGAAATTGAAATCAGAACATATTCTGTAATCTATAAAGCAATTGATGAGGTAAAAGAAGCAATGGAAGGAATGCTTTCTCCTGAAATCCAGGAGCAGGTTATTGGTAATGTTGAAATCCGTGAGGTATTCAAGATTTCTAAAGTTGGTTCAATTGCCGGATGTATGGTTCTTACCGGAAAAGTTACAAGACAGTCGAAAGTACGTTTGTTGAGAGATGGTATTGTTAAATTTGATGGTGAACTTGAAAGCTTGAAGCGTTTCAAAGACGATGTTAAAGAAGTAACAAAAGGCTACGAATGTGGTCTGAACCTGAAAGGTTATAATGATATCGAAATCGGAGATATTCTTGAAGTTTACGAAGAAGTAGCAGTCAAGAAGAAATTGAAATAAATATATCCTAAATATGTGAAAACCACTTTTTTATAAAGTGGTTTTTTTATTTTTTACACCCATCTAATTTATAATGATTCTAAATAATTTTTTTTGAATTATTAATAATTTGTTAAAGTGAATTTGTATGGCGTAAAAATTATTTTTTATTGAATAAAATCCACCTATTGTTGTTGAATCTTATTTAAATTAGGCGATTTGCGAGTTATACATTAAAAAAAAGAGCTGTTTAAACACTGGTTTAATTTGTGGATGTTAATATTTATTAACATATTTGCCCATTAAATATATTAAAATTTGTTAATATGAATGTTAAATTACGTGTATTGAGTGCTGGAGCGCTGTTTTTCTTTGGAGGAATGGTTATTGCGCAGCAGCAGACAACAACTAAGAAAAAGGACACGGTAAAAAAAGAAACATCAATTGATGAAGTCGTTTTATTAGGATACTCAAAAAGTATCACAAAACCTAAGTCAACTGTTGCTTCTAATACTGTTGGGGAGGTATTCTTCGAGAACAGACCAAATGTCAATATGTTAACTTCTTTACAGGGGTCAGCGCCAGGGGTAATCATGAATGGTGGTTCTGGTAGCCCGGGTTCTGCTAAGTTTAGCTTATTGATTCGTGGTACGAGTTCTATTAATGGTAACACAGATGCCTTAATCGTTATCGATGATATTCCATCGAATGCTTCAGAATATAGAAACTTGAACCCTAATGATATTGAGTCTACAACTATTCTGAAAGATGCTGCAGCAACTGCTATCTATGGTAACCGTGGTGCTAACGGGGTTGTAGTTATCAGAACAAAAAGAGGGAAATATAACAGTGGATTCAAGCTTTCTTATACAGGGATGACAGGGATGTCTCTAAGACCACTTGATAAATATAATCTTGCCAATACTGAACAGTATATGGGGATTATGAAATTATACGGCCTGTCTGATACTAACCCAAATTATCTTACTGCTAAAGATGCTTTAGCTCAAGGTATTAATACAGATTGGAAAAAATTATTCTTCAAACCGGAGATGTTCCAATCTCATGATGTTGCACTTTCTACCGGTGGTGCAAATATCTCTTCTTATAACTCTTTTGGTTATATGGAGCAAGGTGGTGCAGTACCAACTACAGACTTTAAGAGATTTACTGTTAGATCAAATATTCAGGCTAAATCTAAAGACAATAAATTAAACGTTAACTCACAGATTGCTCTTGCATTCTCAAGAAGAAACGAATTAAACGAAGAAACCAATAGTGGTATCAGAAATAACTCTGTACAAAACCCACTTCTTGGGGTTCTTCTTGGTTTACCATACTTGTCTCCGACTAAGTATGCAAACGGACAGCAGCTATTTAATTCTATTGGAACCAACTTTAATAATGGTAATAATATCTATGTACTGCAAAACCTTCTAACTAGAGGAAATCTTCCAAACATGGTAGATCAGGTTTCTATCGGTGCAAACTTAGGTGCTTCTTATAATATTAATAAAAACTTTACCGTTAGTAATAAACTAGGTATTGATTACAGACAAAGTGATCGAATTACTGGTAGAGCTCCTTGGGCATATTTAGCATTAGCAACACAAGGTACAGCTAAATATACCGGTTTTGAAGATCAGATAACAACAAGAGATTTAACTATTAACAATGTAGTTTCAGCGTTATATAGCGGAAAATTGGGTGAACACTCTGTAGATGCTTCCGTAAACATGGAATATAACAAAGTATATTACAGATCTACTACAAGAAGACAAAATGGATTAGACCCAAGAACTTATGTGCCGGGTTCAGGTACAGGATATGTACCATTTGATAACTCTGCAACATCTCCTTATATTCCTTCTGTAAGTGCTTCAAGAGTTACAGCAGGTACTTTAGGTATTTTTGGAACAGTAAGTTATGACTACGCAGGAAGATTTGGTTTCCAAGGAACATTAAGAAGAGATGCATCATACCGATTCGTTGGAGAAAACAGATGGGCAACATACTGGTCTGTAGCAGGTAGATGGAATATTGACAAAGAGAGCTTCATGGAAGGTTCTACGTTTAATACTCTTAAGCTAAGAGCTTCTTATGGAACAAATGGTAACCAGAATATTATTGCAGCTTCTCCTGGTTCAAACCCATTATTAACAGCTAGCCAGGTTGTAAGAGATTTATATACCTCTCCTACAGGATATGGTAACGCTCTTGGGCTAGGTTTTGCTTATGGTAACCCATTAGTACAGTGGGAAGACGTTGCTCAGGCAAACATTGGATTAGACTTTACATTACTTAATAATAAGTTAGAAGGTACTCTTGATGTGTATCAAAAGAAAACAACTAATCTATTTAGTACAATTCCTATTTCAGGAGTTTCAGGTTCTTATAATGTAAGCGGTAATAACGGATCAATGACCAATAAAGGTATTGAACTTGGATTACGTTATAATGTTATTAAGACTAATGATCTTACTTTCAGCCTTTTTGCTAATGGTTCTTATAACAATAACAAAGTTAATGACTATACTATTTTTGGAGATCCGGAACCAGGAACAACAGTTAACATGGCTGGACATACTCTAAGTGAGTGGTATGTTTATAAATATGCAGGTGTTAATAAGAGTAATGGTAACTTGTTATTCTACACTAAAGATGGTGGAGTTACAGAAGCACCAAAAGTGGAAGATGCACAATTCCTTAACGTAAGTCCAATTCCTAAATATGCAGGAAGTTTTGGATTCGAAACAAATTACAAAGGTTTCTTCGTAGATGGGTTATTCACATTCCAAAAAGGTGTTAAGAAATTTGATAACGCTCTTTATTGGTTAGCAAACCCTGAAGGATTAGGATCAACTGCTGTAGGATCTTCAAACATGTCAACAGACTTGTTAAATGCTTGGACTCCTCAAAACTCAAATTCTGATACTCCAAGCTTAAGAGCTACCAACTGGGGATATACTGCAGACTCTGATTATTTTATTAAAGATGCTTCTTTCTTAAAACTTAGATCTGTTACAATAGGTTATCAACTTAGAAAAGAGCAGTTACAGAACCTGCCAATTACAGGACTTAGAATTTATGTACAAGGAGAAAACCTTTATACATGGACAAAATGGAGAGGTTTCGACCCTGAGCCACTTACAGGATCAAATTTAAGTGTATATCCTAACCCGAGAATGTATACAGTAGGGGTGAAAATTGATTTCTAAAAAATTATTAAAATGAAAAAAGTATTTTATATATTATCGTTTTTCTTAGTGCTGACATCATGTAAAGATGCACTAGAAATTGTCCAGGATGGCGAGATTAATGATGCAAATGTTGCTTTTCAGTCTGTGGATGATATGCAGAAGTTTCTTAACGGAAGTGTTTATCCAGCTGTAAACCCAACGAATGAGATCTTTTTTACTTCACTATTCACAGATGAGGTTGGATTTGGTCCTAGTAGCGTAAGTACATCAGATATCTTAACACACAGATTTGTACTTAACTCTACAACAAGCCAGGTTTCAGGTATTTGGGTAAGTAATTATAACATTATCAATAAAGTGAATATTCTTTTAAAAGGAAGTGCTTTAATTGATTATAACTCATTATCTACTGCAAATAAGGCATTGTATACTGGTATCCTGGTGAATGCTAGAGCAGTAAGAGCTTATGCTTATATTACATTGGAATCATATTTCTCAACAAATATGAAAGATCCAAATGCATTGGGGGTTATGCTAAGTACTCAGCCGGCAGATATTTTTACTACAAAATTACCAAGAGTGAAAAACTCTGATATTTTTGCTTTGATTGATTCAGATTTACAATATGCACTTACAAACTTTAATTCAAGTGTAGTTTCAACTGGAGTTTCTGCTCAGCATTATTTTGATAAAAAAGCTTCAATCAATGCAATTGCTGCTAGATATTATAACTACAGAGGAGATAATGTAAATGCAAAACTTAATGCTGATGCAGCTATTAATACAAGTGGTCAGGCTTTAACTCCTGGTTCAGGTACATCATATTCTACCATGTGGACAGATGCTGCAAGAGGCGAAATCCTTTGGTCTTTATACAGACCAAATAGTTCAACAGGTTCTTGGTCTAATATTGCTGGTCTTTGGACTACCAATTCTACTGACCTTAACGGATCTGTAAATTATGACATGGGTAGAAAATTATTTTCTGTTATCAATAACCAAATATCTCCAGCAGGTGACGTTCGTCGTGACGTTTTTGTTGATGCTTCAAGTATATTTGATGGGTTTTATCCTAACGGAGCAAATGCAAGAGAAGATGATGTTATTGTAATCAACAAATATCCTGGGAAAAATCCTCCTCTTGCAAGTGCTACGATGCAGTTGAGAAATGATATTAAGATGTTTAGATTATCAGAAATGTATTTCATATTAGCAGAGGTAGCTGCTAATCAAGGAGATATGATTACTGCTGCAGATAATATTAATAAGGTTAGAAAAGCTAGATCTAAAAATGGAGCTGCTGCTTTACCTGTATATTCTGGAGCTCAACAGGCTTATGCTGATATCCTTCTTGAAAGAAGAAGAGAATTGTGTTATGAAGGACACCGTTATTTAGATTTAAAAAGAATGGGTGTAGCTGCTGGAGTAGGGGTTGACAGAGATGTATATGACGATGATAACAAGACATTGCCACTTACATTACCTGCTAGTGATTATAGATTTACATTACCAATTCCATTGGATGAAATTAATGCAAACCCTAATATTCAACAAAACCCTGGCTATTAATTTAATAATTTAGAATTTATGAAAAAAATTGCATTTTTAATATTGGCATTCATTGTTTTCTTTTTCAACAGTTGTAAAGATGATGCCCAGGTTTATGAAGGCGACCCATATTTACACTTTAATAAAGGAACAAGAAGTGAAGCTGTTGTGAAGATAGGGTCAGGGCCTACTACTGTAGGAATTAATTTTGGTACATCTCATGCACTTTCAGGAGCAGCACAAGTGAAACTTGTAGTTGATACGAGTGTTTCAACAGCGGTAGAAGGTACGGACTTCCAAATCGTAAACCAGAATCAGACTGTTGATGCAGGTAAAATCGAAGGACAATTCCAAGTAAAGCTTCTTGAAGCAGGAGCTACTGTAAACCCTAAAGTAATTGTATTTAAGCTACAGTCTTCATCAATTGCTAATGCTCCATTTGACCAGACTTATACTCTTACCTATACTAAAGCTTGTCCATCTTCTTCATTTGTTGGAAATGGATTGTTTACTAATAATGTTGCTTCTTGGGGATCTCCAGGTGCTGTATACAGTATCCAAGATTTAGGAGTTGTAAATGGTGTAGGTACATTTAAAGTTATTGGATTTATGGATGATGGTACTGATTTGACTTTAAAGTATAATCCTGATACTTATGTTGTTACTACTCCTGAGCAGAGTTTAGGTTCTGCAGCAAATGGTGGTATCAACTATATGAAGGATGCTGCTGATGGAAGTAAGTCTAGCTTCAATGCTTGTACTAGAACCTTAAAACTTCGTGTTAATTATTTTGTTAAAAACCCTACTACTGGTGCTTCACTAGGAAGTTATGGAGATTATGATGAAGTATTTACAGGTAATTAAGTAAATTATCATATTGATATAAAATTAACCCCACATTTTGTGGGGTTTTTTATGTCCTTTTATTTCTTATTTTTGCTGTACAATAATCAATAATGAAGTACATCCTTTTCATACTCTTCTCTTTAAGTTTTGTAGCCAAAGCTCAGGTTGTTAATAAAGCAGGTGTTAAGCCTCAATCCAAAAAAGAAGATACTCTTGTTATAGACTCCGGGAAAAAAGATTCCCTGAAAATTTTCAAGCCTACTATTAATGATTATCAGTATCAGACCCAGTTTTCTGAAAAGAAAGTTTTTGATACTGTAATGACTTTTGATAAAACCTATATTTTTTCACAACAAAATAATAAAGATAACTTCGGCAGAGTACAGCCTTCCAATATAGGATCTGGATTCAATCCTCTTGTATTTGAGGTGAATGATGAACAGAATCTTTCCTTATTACCATCCAATAAATCTTACATGATCATGGGGGTAAATGATGTGAAATACTATGATGTAAAAACTCCTACCGCTACATTTGTTTATCACAATGCAATGCGAAACGGGGCTGCTTTAAGATCTACCTACACCCAGAATATAGGGAAGCGATTCAATTTTGCGATTGAATATATGGGGCTTCGTTCTCAGGGACTTTACAGAAATTCATTAGCGGCAAATAACAATACATTGTTTTCGGGGCACTATATCTCAAAAAGTGGAAACTATGAAGTTTTCGCTCATTATCTTCACCAGAATGTAAACAATCAGGAAAGTGGAGGGATTACTGAGGATAATCTTTTTCAGAATGGTGACAGTAATTACAGCAACAGACAAAATGCTCAGGTAAACCTGGCATCCAGCAGTTCACAGTTTGCTTACAGAAGATACTACCTGAGCCATCAGTTTACTCCATTCAATTCCGGGAAATTTCCTTTCAGTATAAGACATGTTATTTCTCATCAGGGGAATAAGTACTATTATAACCAGACAGGTTTGGAATCTTATTGGTACAGTGCTCCCGCTGAATTAGTTAATGGTTTCCCACTGACGACAAAAAAGTATTCCGAAAATTTAAGTAATACCGTAAGTTTGGTTTTTAACAATGAAAAATTCAAACTGGATGCCGGTGTACGTTATCAGATGATCAAATTGGGAATTAGAGATGTTGTTGCTCTTAATGGGGTTCCTTTTCCAGGTGAACTCAAAGAAAACAGAATCGGAGCTGTAGGAAATCTACAGGTAAAACTTTGGGATAAGATCCAGCTGAATTCATTCCTTGAGTTTTCAAATGGAAGCCAGTTTAAAAGCTATCTTAAAACAACCAATAATCTAAAATTTGAACCTATCAAAGATTATTTTGTTAATGCTAAAGTTAATTTCCAAAGTGCCTATCCTTCATTTAATTATTTACTGAATACTTCCGTTTACAATAATTTTAATTATTATCTTGAAAATGCAAAGAACCAGTCTGTCATGGAAGTGGGAGGAAGTATCAATTTGAAGTGGTTTAAAACAGAGATTTTTGCCAACTATTTCAGAATAGATAACTATACTTATTTTGACAGCAACGGAAATCCGAAGCAAAGTGATAATTCTGTGAATATTTCTCAGATCGGAGGAGATGCCACATTCAGTTTCAATAAATTTCATCTGAATACAAGAGTGCATTTCCAGAATACTTTAACGAATAAAGAATTGATTCCTATGCCAGGTTTCATTGGTAGAGCCAATTTCTTCTATCAGACACAGGCATTCAAAAAAGCAGCAGAAATTCAGGCAGGTATTAAAGTGTATTACTTCTCAAAGTTTGCATCCAGAGATTACTTTCCTGTTCTTAATGAATATATCCTTCCTAGAGCAGATTCATTTTCAATTGGAGGACAGCCTATCGCCGATATCTATATCAATATGAAAGTGAAAAAAATGTTCTTTTTCATAGAAGGGCAGCAGATAGGAACTGTTGTTTCCCATAATCAAGCATATGCATTTCCACACTATCCGGTATATGATTTCAGATTAAACATCGGAATCGTGTGGTATTTGTTCAACTAAAAACAGTACAGGTTGAAAACAATAAATAAAATATCATTCAACGATATAGAAAGCATTCCTCAATTGGTAAAAGATTTTTTAAATCAGAAAATTGAGGGTTTTGAAAATAATACATTTTCTTTAGATCATATTAAACAACAGATTCATCTGAAAAAAGATTCTTTTTCATCAGGGAAGAGAGAGATTTTGTCTGAGGTATTGGAAGGCCAGCTTTCAAGCCTTTCTCTTTCTTCAAAACAGAAAGAAAATCTTGAAAATCTTAAACTGCCCAATACATTTACCATTACAACAGGGCATCAGCTGAACCTCTTTTCGGGACCTGTTTTCTTTGTCTATAAAATTCTTCAGACTATAAAGACATGTACTTATCTGAAAGAAAACTTCCCTGATTTTAATTTCGTTCCTATATATTGGATGGCTTCGGAAGATCATGATTTTGCAGAAATCAATCATTTTAAGACTGAAAATAATTATTACGAAACCAATGAGAAATCCGGAGGCCCTGTAGGACGAATCGGGATCAGCGATACCTATTTTATTTCAGAGTTTGAAAAAGAATTTAAAGATTCTATTTTCGGGACGGAGCTGATCTTAATGATGAAGGAAGCCTATAAAACGGGAAGTACTTTAACTGAAGCGATCAGAATTCTTGTCAATCGTCTTTTTTCAGAATTCGGACTTTTGATTTTAGATGGAGATTCCGAAGATCTAAAAAATCAGATGAAGGAGATTTTTCAAGATGAACTTCTTCATTTCAGTTTACAGAAAACATCTGTAAATAAAGTGAATTTTCTGACTGAAAAGTACGGGAAGGTTCAGGTGAATCCTCGTGAAATTAACCTTTTCTACCTTTCTGAAACCAGAGACAGGATAGAATTTAACGGACACAAGTATACTGTTGTCGATAAAACGATCCAGTTTACGGAAGAAGAAATAGTGGCTGAACTGGAAAATCATCCGGAAAAATTCAGTCCTAATGCTTTAATGCGACCGGTGTATCAGGAAAATGTACTTCCGAATCTGGCTTATATTGGAGGAAATGCCGAAATTATGTACTGGCTGGAACTTAAAGATTATTTTTCAAAAATTAATATTCCTTTCCCTATCCTGATTCCAAGAAACTCTATGCTTTTCCTGAAAGAGAAGACATTAGGGAAAATTGAGAAACTGGACCTTAAGGTAGAAGATTTTTTCCAGAATTTCACAGTACTTACCAATCATAAAATTTTAAAAGACAATCCGATTTTACAATTGCTCGATGAGAAAGAGGCATTGCTGGTTGATAATTTTTCAGCCTTGAGAGCTTCGGCAGAAACCACTGAGAAATCTTTTGGAAATATGGTGAAGGCAGAAGAAGTACGACAATTAAAGTCATTCAAAAGAATGAAAAAACGCCTGCTTCATGCCGAAAAAATAAAACAGAATGAATTACTGGAAAGACTTGAAAATCTGTTTTTAGATGTTCACCCAGCCAAAACATGGCAGGAGAGGGTCTATAATTTTAGTGTATTCTTTTCAGATTATGGCTATTCGTGGCTTGAAAATTGTTTGGAAGAAATGGTGGTTCAAGATTCCAAATTAATAATTGTTGCCATTTAATATTAAAGAAGTATTTTTGTAAATTATAATTATCGAATATGATAAAGAGGTTTTTTATTCTATCAAGTTTATGTATGGTTTTGGGAGTTTCAGCCCAGAAATCACATACCGTTGTGCAAGGTGATAATCCTTACAACATCGCCAAAAAGTATGGAATGACTGTAGATGAATTGCTGAAGCTAAACCCTAAACATAAAGATGGAAAACTGGCTATCGGAGATGTTTTAACGATAAAATCAGAAAAAACAGCCACTCCGGTTGTTGCAAAAACAACTCCAGTAGAAAAAGTAACTTCAAACACAAGTGCTTCTTCCATGGGAAAAATTGTTTTGCAGCCAAAGCAAACAATTTATGGTATCACAAAACAATACAGAATTTCGGAAACTGATCTGAGAAAACTGAATCCTGAACTGGATTCTCATATGAAGATCGGAGACGAGATTACATTGCCTCTTTCCAGTATCAAAAAATACGGGGGTACTCAACAGGCTGTAACTACAGAGAAACATGCTGAACCTCCTGTTGAAAAAACTGTTACAACGATTACTCCTGCAGTTGTTACATCTGCTGCAGAAGGAGAATCTTATGTCATCCAGAATAAAGATAATTATTATAGAATCACAAAACAGTTTGGAATCAGCCAACAGGATCTTTTTGCCTTAAATCCTGGATTAGAAGAAAAAGGACTTAAACCTGGTGAGACCATTAAAATAAAAACATCCCACTCCAATACAACTACTGATGCCGTTGCTGAACCCGCAAATCCAAAAGCAAAAATGGATTCGGGGAACGAAAAATCAACAGCCTCTTCCAATATTGTTGCAGGAGATGATTATGTAACATACACCGTTCAACAGGGAGATACTGTATTTTCCATTGTGAATAAATTCGGTGTTTCTATAGATGAACTTATTGCTCTAAACCCTGACCTTTCTCATGGGCTGAAAACCGGAATGGTTTTAAAGATCAAAAAGCAGGATGCAGCATACATTAAGAAAAATGGTGATGCACTGAGTGTTATCCTGATGCTTCCGTTCGGGTATAGTACAAACGAAACCCAGTACAGAACAATGGCACTTGATTTTCTAACAGGTGCTAAAATTGCCATTGAAAGAAATGCCAGAGGAGGACAAAAACTCGATATCAAAATAGTAGATTCAGGAAATGAAGCATCATTCAAAAACTCTTTGACACAGATCAATCCTGACAATACCGATCTTATTATCGGGCCTTTCTTTAAATCTAATGTAATTGATGTTCTTGATTTTACCAAAAATCAAAAAATCCCGGTTGTAGCACCATTTGCCAATACTCCGGAATTATATAACTATAGTAATCTTATTATTGTTGAAACAAACAATCAGACGTATGCTGATAAGATTGTAGAAGAAGTAAAAGGAATTTATTCAGACCAGAAAATATATGTAGTGGCAGATGCTAAAAAGGAAAATGCTAATTACATCAAAGCTGGGCTTGAAAAAGCTGTGAAAAATCCAAATGTCATTATTGTTAACTCTCCGGCAGATATCCAGCCTGATCAGAATATGATGACAGGTCAGTCTGCACCGGTTATTGCTATTCTGGCGAATGATGATAATACAGCAGGAGATGCTTTTGCCAACAGAATCATTGCTATTTCCAAAGAAGTACAGGGAGTGAAAGCATTCAGTATGTTCTATTCTCCAACTTTTGAGAAAAGAGTAGACGAATTGAGCCAGGCCAACCTGGTATATCTTATGGATAGAAAGATCAATACAGATGGTAACTTTGAGAAAGAGATTCTGGCTGCTTATAAAAGTAAATACTGTAAGACTCCTCCCAAATATGCGATCGTAGGTTTTGACGTAGTAAACGATATGTTAACCAGAGAAAATAAAAAAGGCGAGATCTTTAAGCAGATGAATAAAGTTCAGACTCAGCTTGCTACAAAGTTTGAGTTTGTAAAATCTAAAGCTAACGGTGCGTATGTAAATACCGGTTACAGAGTAATTAGGTTAGTACCTTAATGATTTATCGTTCTTAAAAAGAATATTATTAACATTATAGTTATATTTGCATAATATTTAATTCAATACATGAAAGCACTTGTATTTCCAGGGCA
>JASLCD010000034.1 GCA_030146295.1 Chryseobacterium sp. | reverse complement strand
TATTAAGAGATTCCTGAATATTTTCTATGTTTTTATTTAAGAGTGCTTTGTAAACTTCTATTCTTTCATTGTATTCATCGTCTTTACTTTTTTTAAAATTGTTTAAATCATCTAATAGTCTTAACTCGTCCTGCATTTTTTGGACAATTTTTTCGAATCGTATCTTTTTGTATTCATCATTAATGAAAAAATACCGTTTCCGCTCATCCATTTTGCTGCGGTCTACAATAAGCTGGGCATTCAACAGTAAAGAAATACTGGTAGAAACGGAGCTTTTACTGGCAGAAAGCACTTCAACAAACTCGTCAAAAGTAATTCCTACTTTCTCATAGTCAAAAAGAAGGTAGGAATATATTTTCGATGCTAAAGGAGGTAAGCTGAACACGGTGCCATAAAATCTTACGGCATTCTGAAAAATTTTCTCATCAATTTCTATACTTTGGTGCATATATAAAAATTTTAACAAAAGTAAAAATTAGTTCAGAACCAAACGAACAAACCTGATAGAGTTTATAAATACAGGGCGGTTTAAAAATTCAATGAAAGATGATTTAACTTTTTGCTTAAATTATAATCTTCTCAAAAGCTTTTCTCATGCCGTCTCTTAAAAGAACCTCTCCACAATAAGAATAGCCTCTGCCTTCAAGGATTTTCAACATGGCCATATTATCATGATTGGTATCTACCTTAATACTCTGAATATCATGGGATCTGGTAAACTCTTCGATATGATCAAAAAATTTCTTCACCATTCCCTGACCTGCAAATTTTTCATCCACAGCCACTCTATGAACCACTACAAATTCACCATCACTCAGCCATGCTCCTTCAATGGTACTGTAAGCAGGTTCATCATTTAGAATCAGGGCTCCATATACTGCAATTTCGCCGTCTACGGTCAAAACATGTCCAAAACCTTTAGCAATATCACTTTCTACCGTTCCCAGATTGGGATATCCATTCTGCCATTGGGTGCTTCCATCCTGTCTTCTTCTTTCAATAGATTGCTGGATAATCTCCCAAATCCTGTTTCTGTCTTCAATTTCCGATTGTCTTAGTTTGATTTCTGGATTCATGTTGTAAAGTTGATTTAAAAATTAAAAGATTGAATGATTAAAAACAGAATAAATAAATCAATCATCTTTCAGTTTGTAATTAATTAAAAAACCGAAAATTAATTAAGATTAATTTTCGGTTTGAAGTAGTAAAATTTAAAATTATGAAATTGTTTATTGATTTTCACTTTGTTGAAGGTAAGCATCAATAATTTCAAATGCTTTTTTTTCTTCTTCCAGATCTACCATAACTTTCAGCGAAGTCGCTGTTGGCGTTGTGGTAAACGTAAGATAGTTATTTTCAACGGTGTTTGTAATTTGTGCGTCATCCAATTTAGACTTAACCAACTGAATCTCTGAAGGGTTATCACTTTCATAAACTGATACTCTTGTGCTTCTTTCCATATTCTAATTGTTTGAGTATCTAAATATACGATGTTTTTTTCAAAATCACAAATTCCGGGTTTTAAATTTTATTAATATTGTTTTCAATTTTGTCTAAAGCAAGTTGAATTTCTTCTTTTGACACATTCAAATGAGGTCTGAAACGAAGAGACTGATCTCCACATGGAAGAATGATTAATCCATCATTGAAAAGCACGTTCATCAGGTGATTTCTCTGTTCTGCAGATGGCAGATCAATAGCACACATCAAGCCTCTTCCTCTTGCATTGGAGATTTTTTCAGGGTATTTTTCAGCAAGAGCTTTCAAGCTTTCCAATAAAAAGTCACCAACCACTCTAGCATTTTCTACCAGATTTTCTTTTTCGATAACTTCCATCACCAGCTGGAAACGAAGCATGTCAATAAAGTTTCCTCCGAATGTAGAATTGATTCTGGAGCTTTCTCTGAAAACGTTATTCGGAACTTCATCAAATTTTTCTTTGTTCGCTAAAACGCCACAAACCTGGGCCTTTTTACCGAAAGAAATGATGTCTGGTTTTGCTGTAAAGTGTTGGAATGCCCACATTTTTCCTGTAATGGCAATCCCCGTCTGAACTTCATCAAAAATAAGTAAGATTTCGTTATCATCACAGATTCTTCTTAATCCTAACAGGAATTCGTCTCTGAAATGGTTGTCACCTCCTTCAGCCTGAATAGGTTCTATGATGATACATGCCACTTTATCCGGGTGCATCAAAATAGCTTCTTCAATATGAAGTAAAGCAAGGTTTTCATTTTTGATTGTTTCTTCAAGGTTCTCTTCTGTAATCGGGAACTTTAATTTTGGATTTAAAATTCTCGGCCAGTTGAACATCGGAAAATACTGGTACTTTCTTGGGTCAGAAGTATTGGTTAGGCTTAAAGTATATCCGCTTCTTCCGTGGAAAGCCTGTTTGAAGTGAATACAGATTCCTGCTTCCGTATCTAATCCTTTTGCAAAGTTTTTGCGGGTCTTCCAGTCGAAGCATGCTTTCATCGCATTTTCAACACCAAGAGATCCGCCTTCGATAAAGAAAGCATATTGTAATTCTTCAGGAATAACTACTCTTTCAAATACTTCAAGGAAATGAGCATATTCTTCCGAGTAAACGTCAGCCAAAGTAGGTTTGTTCACAGCCATTCTTCCCAGCCATTCTGATCTTTCTAAAAGATAAGGATGATTGTATCCGATAGATGCTGATGCAAACATAGAGAACATATCCAGGTACTCTCTGTCTGTAAGTTTATCATAAAGCCATGATCCGTGTGATTTTTCAATATCCATCACAAAATCGAAACCGTCCGCCAACACATGTCTTCCTACTGTTTCTTTTACTTTATTTATTTTTATATCTAATGTCTGTTCCATAATAAATTGTTGTGTGATTTAATAAATGAATGATTAAATGATCCGAAGAATGAATCATTTAATCATTCAGGTTATTAAGTTTTATGTTTTTTGAGTGCTTTAAGCAAAGCTTTTATAAATCAAATTTAATTCCTTGTGCTAAAGGAAGTTGTGCGGTGTAATTGATAGTGTTGGTTTGCCTTCTCATATAGTATTTCCAAGCGTCAGATCCTGACTCTCTTCCTCCTCCGGTTTCTTTTTCACCACCGAAAGCTCCCCCAATTTCAGCACCGGAAGTTCCGATATTTACGTTGGCAATACCACAGTCTGAACCTGCATGAGAAAGGAATAATTCTGCTTCTCTCAAGTTCTGGGTCATGATCGCAGAAGACAATCCTTGTGGAACATCATTCTGAATAGCGATAGCTTCTTCCAGTGTTTTGTATTTGATCAGATATAAGATAGGTGCAAATGTTTCATGCTGAACAATCTCGTATGAGTTTTTCACTTCAGCAACGCAAGGCTTCACATAGCATCCGGATTCGTAGTCTTTTCCTGTTAAAACTCCGCCTTCAACAACGAATTTCCCACCTTCTTTTTTACATTTCTTGATAGCTTCTTCGTATTGATTTACAGCATCAGTATCAATCAGAGGGCCTACATGGTTATTCTCATCCAGCGGATTTCCGATTTTCAGCTGCCCATAAGCTTTTGTTAATCTTGTTTTCACCTCATTGTATACACTTTCGTGAATAATCAGTCTTCTTGTTGAAGTACATCTCTGTCCTGCAGTTCCTACCGCTCCGAAAACAGCTCCGATGATCGACATGTCGATATCAGCTTCTTTTGTAATGATAATTGCATTGTTTCCTCCTAATTCAAGAATCGATTTCCCGAATCTTTCTGCTACTTTAGAAGAAACCATTCTTCCTACTCTTGTAGATCCTGTGAAAGAAACAAGGGCAACTCTTTTATCATCTACTAATTTCTGACCAATTTCGTGGTCTGATATCAATACACTTGAAAGTCCTTCCGGAAGATTGTTCTCCTTTAAAACTTCAATCATGATATTCTGACAGGCAATAGCACAAAGCGGAGTTTTTTCAGATGGTTTCCAGATGGTAACATTACCACAGATCCAAGCTAATGCTGTATTCCAAGACCATACGGCTACCGGGAAGTTGAATGCAGTAATGATTCCCACTACTCCCAGCGGATGGTATTGCTCATACATTCTATGCCCAGGTCTTTCTGAGTGCATCGTATACCCCTGAAGCTGCCTTGAAAGTCCTACTGCAAAATCGCAGATATCAATCATTTCCTGAACTTCTCCAAGACCTTCCTGTAATGATTTACCCATTTCGTAAGAAACAAGTTTACCAAGGTCATCTTTATATTCTCTTAATTTTAAGCCCAGCTGTCTTACGATCTCTCCTCTTTTGGGAGCCGGGATCAGCCTGAATTCCTGAAATGCTTTTTGAGCAGTTTCAATAACTTTGTCATAATCACTTTCTCCGGAAGTTTTTACTTTAGCGATCAACTTTCCGTCCACAGGAGAAATGCTTTCTATCACCTTTCCTGAAGCGAAATATTTCCCGCCCACTGAAGTCCCTTTGTTCTCTTCTTTGATACCAAGATTTCTAAGTGTTTTTTCAATTCCGAAATCCTTTACTTTTTTTGACATAAAATCTTACTTTTCGTTCTCTCTAAAGATAAAAA
>JASLCD010000032.1 GCA_030146295.1 Chryseobacterium sp. | reverse complement strand
ACATAACGCACGAAGATACAGTAACAAGAGTAATGGAAGCTCTGGAAAGCATCAGACCGTTTTTGAACAAAGACGGGGGTGATATTGAGCTTATTGATGTGAAAGATAATCAGGTGTTTGTGAAACTTTTGGGTAACTGTTCCGGATGTTCGTTGAATTTCTCAACCCTGAAACTAGGTGTTGAAAACACCATCAAACAACATGCGCCGGAAATCGAAAAAGTAATCAACGTAGAGTAAAATTATATCTGAGATATTTTTAAAAAGACAGGCTTTTTTTAAGGCCTGTCTTTTTTTGTTGAAAATAATAAGTGAAATTATAAATCAAACCTAACAGGTTTTTAAAACCTGTTAGGTTTTTGATGATATTCTCCAGCTTACTGTTTTACAACTTTGTTTCCTACCCCTTCTATAGAAACATCCGGTTTTCCGGATTTTGTCCCTGCAGTGCGGTAGTACACTATATTTCCGCCACCTTCGATAGTTACCTTATCCACCTTATCAATATATACTTTGTTGCCTGTTCCTGAAACGGAAATTCTTTTTGCACTTCCCTTGATCGTTACGGTGTTATCACCTCCTTCCACCTCAGCAACGCCTCCATTGAGTGTGTAATTGAGTTTGTGACCTACACCTTCTACCTGTATGGTCTTATCATTGTCTGTTTTTTCTACCCCTTTTGTAGATTCTGTTTTTCTGGATTGAGAAAAAGCACTACCGGTTCCTAATAGAAGGATAGCCAGAATTCCTGCTGTCTTAATACTTTTCATTGTGAATTTGGTTTTGTTAAAGGTAAATATAGACATAAAATGATTTTTTTACACATTTCAAAAGTTAAATCATCTTAAATAATGAGTTTTTATGATGCCATTTTTTCAATGATCTTTTTTATCACTTTCAATACTTCAGTTGATTTTTCCCGGATGATTAAAGCATTTTTTTATTTCTGATCAGATCTGTAAAATTATTATCTTCCGTATTGATGTCTATGATAAATGCTCCATATTTCAGGGCTGTTTCCGCGATGGCAATGGGAAGGCTGGTCGCTCCGGAAGTTCCAACAATAAACAAGACACCACTATTTTTGGCGATTTTCAAAGCGCTAAATTTTTTGTTGGTTTTTTCATCATAATATTCGTCAAACCACAAAATATTAGGACGCATCCAATGTCCGCACTGAACGCATGTTAGAAGTTCTTTATCATGATCAGTAAGATCTTCATCCAATTTCTTACCCTTTATTTCCGTAGGAAGCAACAGAATTTCTTTGCATCCGTTTGAACATTTAATTTCTCTGTTGTTTCCATGAATTTCATAAATTCTTTGGTTTCCGGAACGGCGATGAAGATTGTCAATATTCTGGGTAATGAGATGAAATCTGTCCTGAAGTTGAGTTTCAATGTCAGCAAGATCAAAATGACTTTGATTGGGAGATGCATTTTCAAACATCTTTTTTCTGAAAAGAGAATATTGCAGGACTTCTTCCGGATGTTGTCTGAAATAACGTAAAGTCCCAAATTCTTCAGGTTTATGAAACTGAGTTCCTTTTACCCAGATTCCATCTATTCCGCGATAAGTGGGAATGCCGCTGTCGGATGAGATTCCGGCACCAGTAAGAAAGGTAAAAAGATTTCGTTTTTCTTTATGCCATACTTGTTGAATAATATTTTCTAATTGATTTTCCATTGTGTTATAAAAAAGTTTAAAACTAATGAATTTCTCAATAACAAAAAGCTCCGGAAAAATCCGAAGCTCTGACTAAATAGAATGTATACTGTAATATATGTTTACTTTACAATAACTCTTTTGATCTGTCCTTCTGAAGTTTTGACAAGATAAACACCTGTAGAAAGATTGGATGTGCTTATCGTTAAAGCATTTTTCTCTTTTCCAATTAATTTTCCGGACATATCATACAATTCGTAATCCTGTTTTCTGTTAAAGTAAAGGGTATTTCCTTTGTTGACAGGATTTGGGAATATGTTGAAGGTTGCCTGTTCAGGTTTTATCTCACCTGTTCCAAGGGTAGCCGGCATTGCCACTTCATACATCGATAAAGTTCCGCTGATCTCATTGGCGATAATCACATACCCTTTATTGGTGGTTGTATTTTCAGGAGCAATATAGATAATTCCTTCAGGACCATTGTCACCTCCGTAAGCTGAAGTAGAACGGGAATGTTTGTAATCGGTGAAAGTAGGGTTGTTGGGATCTGTGATATTATACACCATAACTCCTCCGGTTCTTTCTAAGGTGATGAAGGCATAAGTCTGCCCGTTGATATTTCCTAATGCCACACCTTCCGGTTCCGGACCTTTTGCACGGCTTCTGTTTTTAACAGCATTGGATTCATTATCCGCATTGAAAATTAACGGCTGATAGGCTGCAATATATCTTTCAAACTGATCTCCGCTGTCATATACAATCTGTTGGGTGTCCGTATTGAAAATAGAGAATGAACGCGCTCCTAAAGCTGCCATTTCCTCAAATTCTGCATCGCCGTCCGTATTTCCAGTAGCAGATGAAACCCTGAATCTCCCCAGATTGTAAGAAGCCTTTAAAACACCTGAATTCGGGAAAAGTACAGGATCCAAAATATAGCTGTTTGCTCCTACAGTAGTTCTTTCACTGTATCCGGAAAGATCTTTTTCATCTCCTTCATTGGCTGTTACAATATAATGCGTATTTCCTACCTTATAATTCTGCACTGCATCCGGAACGTAATATGCTTTTACAGGCCAGTTGGCAATTAAAACCTCTCCATTATTGTCTGAAGCATCAAAACCATTCCCCGGAAGGCTCATATCTTTTTTACCTAATCCCCAGATTCCTGTGATGGTTTTGGTGGCCAGATTAACTTCAGCTATAGCATTATTTTCCTGAAGCGTTACCCATGCCTTCTGACTGTCAGAGCTGATGGTAACATATTCAGGTTCCAGATCCTGAGAAAGAGTATTGTTGGTTCTTACTTTTCTTAAACCCGTAGCTGTTAATGCAGCAAGTTGAGAATCAAAACTGTTGAAATTGAGTGTGGTTACATTGCTTTGGGTAAGGCTTCCAATACCTCCTGAAATATCAATAATACTGATTGTTCCTTCGGGATCTACAGTGTAGGCATCATTAGGTTCTCCTTCGTTGGCTGTAACCACTTTTGTTCCGTCAGGGGAGAAGGTGATCATATCCGGTAAAGCTCCTACAGTAACCTGCTTCAGGAAGTTTCCGTTAATATCAAAAAATACTACAGATCCATTTTGCTGAGGATCAGTATTAGGAGAAGCTGCTGCGATTATTCCGTTTTTAACGGCAATACTTGTGATACCGCCATAAGGAGCCATGTTGACAGTTTTTACGACTGATGGAATTGAAGGATTGCTGAAATCAATAATGTCAAAAACATCAGTAATGGAACTTATCGTAAATAAACGTTGAGTTGAAGCATCATGAACTACAATTTCCGTAGAACTGTTATTATTTCCCGAAGGGTCAAAACTTCCAAGATAATTCAGCTGAATCTGATGAGAAGGAACCGGTGCCGGTTTATCATTATCTACAATATAAACCGTTGCAGAATTGTCTCCTGAAATCGTTGCTCCTACAGGGTTTTCAAGACTCACAACAAAATATTCAGCCTGCTGTTCTGCCACAGTGTCATCAATAATCGGAATGTTAACTGTATAACTTGTTGTAGATGGAGTGATGTTAATCGTTTGGTTCACTAAAGTAAAATCATTCGCATCAGCTGTACTGAACGGTGCCGGTTTTACAACTAGATTTACCGTAGCTGCTGAAGGATTGGCAATATTGATTTTAAGTGCAAGGTTTCCTACATTTTCATTGACTTTAATGAAATTCTTTTCTAAAGAAATTACCGGTCCGGCAGTTGTAAAAGTGCTGGAAGTAACAGCGGTTACTCCATTATCACTGAAATCTTCTACCATATTGGGTTTAAGTGCTATGTAATAAGTCTGGCCTGTTGCCAGTCCCGAAGCAGGAATTACAGTGATCGTGTTGTTACTGAAAGTGGTTGTGAATGGAACTTGTGTACCTGAAGAATTTCCAAGACGGAAATCGATGAGGTTTTGTGCATTAGAATCGTTGATCGCGGAATTATCAGTTAATCTTACATTTTCGTTAAAAGATAATGTAGGATTTACTGTCGTTGAAGCGTTATTGGTATTATTAGCAGGAAGATAAGTGACTGTGGGTGGAGTTGTATCAGCACCTCCTACAGGAACTGCGTCTACCGTAAAGTTGTCAAAACGGTTATTGCCTCCGGTTCCCCCTCCAGTTGCAGTGAATTCAACTTTTAATTTAAAGTTAGGGTTGTTATTTACTCCCTGTAGAGCAGAAAAATCAAGAGTTATAAGCTGAGGGTTGGCATCCTGCGGATTCACGGTCTGAAACTGAACAAAGGTTGTCCCGTCGGTTGAATAAGACCATGTCTGAGTACCGGCTCCCTGTGCCGATCTTCTGGTTGTAAATTTAGCAATGACATTCTTGTATCCCGTAGTAGGAAGATTAAACTGCAATCCTCCTCCGATTGGATTATTGAACCTTAAGTGAGTTCCGGAGGTATCCCCGTTTCTGGCATTCAAATTTTCATCACTAAAATTCTGTCCGGTACCATTGGCAAAATCGATGACACTCGTACCTCCTGCTACAGCTGCAAGAGAACCATTCACCATGGTAGAAGAAGGTGTTGTGATTGTGGCAGCAGAAGTATTATTGTTAAAATTCCAGTAATGAATCAGTGTCTGTCCGAAAAGACCGCTCTGAAAAAAGAATGCGGCAATCACAGACCCTTTTAATAGGTAGTTGTTGATCATTTTTTACTTTAATTAGATAAATGCAAAAATGAACTTTATGTTTCGCAACTATTTTAATGGAATTTTAAGAAATGTTTAAAAAATAGGTTTATTTCCGATAAAAGATAAAATTATGTTTGAATGAGGGGGGTTAGAATGTAATTATTTCCCTGATTTTCCAGAAAAATTTAAAATTGTTCCGGACTTATTCCCTTCCAACGGATGTTTCTGCATATAAAAATATCCTGAAACAGCAGTTACAAGCAAGAGTAAAAAAATAACCAGAACAATTCTTCTTAACATGTCTCTCATATCGCTAAATTTTTAATATCTCTAATTTCTAAAGTAGATGTAGGGTACCCTTTTTGTGTCACATTGATCATTGCTCTACCCACTTCCTGTAAAGTTAATGATTTTGACTGGAAAAAAATAGGAAAAATCCAAATAAAAGGTTTAAAAAACCATTTTACATTCGATTGACCTTCAACCGGTTTCATAAATCCGGGACGAAAATTATAAGCCCCCTTGAACTTCATCTTTTTCAAGTCATTTTCTGTTCTGCCTTTTACCCGTGCCCACATCATTTTTCCACTCTCTGTACTGTCTGTACTTGCTCCGGATACATAGTTGAAAACCATTTCCGGGTTTTGGGCCAAAACCGCTTTTGCAAAGTGCAGGGTTGTGTTGTAAGTGATTCTGGTGTAGTCTTCCTCATTCATCCCTACGCTGCTGATTCCTGCGCAGAAAAAACAGGCATCATAACCTTTCAGCTTTTCATCATGAATGTCTATTGACAAAAAGTCGGAGATAAGATATTCCTTCAGTTTGGGATGTGACTTTCCGGAGGGTTTTCTGCTTACGCTGAGTATTTCAGAAACATTGGGATTCTCAAGACATTCCATTAAAACACCTTCACCTACCATTCCCGTAGCTCCTGTAAGAATTATTTTGATTGAGTTCATTGCTTTGCTATTGATATGGGTATGACGGATGAGGATGAGGTTTTACTTTAAATTTTTTTGATAAAAGATAAAAGATAAAAGATAAAAGATAAAAGATAAAAGATAAAAGATAAAAGATAAAAG
>JASLCD010000031.1 GCA_030146295.1 Chryseobacterium sp. | reverse complement strand
CTTTTATCTTTTATCTTTTATCTTTTATCTTTTATCTTTTATCTTTTATCTTTTATCTTTTATCCGTACAACATCTTCCATATTAACAATTCTTAAAAAAACCTTAATTTTCTCTTCACCCTCTTTCCCAAACAGACGTTTAATTTTGTTTTGATTTTTATCTAAAAAAGGAAAAGTGAAGAAAATTTTTACATCTGTTTTATTTTGTGCCTCTATTTTTTTCTATGCACAAACCGGATCTCTTTCCGGAAATATCAACGACGACTCGAAAATTGCCCTGCCAGGAGCCAAAATCTCCTTAAGTCCGGGAAATATCTATACAACCTCTGATGAACACGGAAACTTTGTGTTCCTGAATGTTCCCCCGGGAAGTTATACCATGAAAATTGATTACCTTGGTTATGGGATTCATGAATACAATGTGACAGTAGAATCTGAGAAAAATACCCGTCAGAATATTATTTTCGACAAAAAAGAAACTACTATTGCTGAAGTTGTGGTGTCAGGAACTACTTTAAAGAATCAGGCAAGAGCTTTAAACAAGCAAAAAAACAACGCCAATATTACCAATGTCATTTCTTCTGATCAGATCGGGCGTTTTCCGGATGCCAATATCGGAGATGCTTTGAAACGTGTTCCTGGAGTTACCATACAGAATGATCAGGGAGAAGCCAGAAATCTTATTATCAGAGGACTTGCCCCCAATCTTAACTCCGTTACCCTGAATGGTGACAGAATTCCTTCCGCTGAAGGAGATAACCGTAATGTACAGATGGACCTGATTCCTTCTGACATGATCTCTACCATAGAAGTCAATAAAACCCTGACTCCGGATATGGATGCTGATGCTATCGGAGGTTCTGTAAACCTGATTACCAGAGCTTCCCCGAACGGACAGAGAATCTCAGCAACACTTGCAGGAGGTTATAACCCAATTCGTGAAAAAGGAAATTATACAGCAGGATTGGTGTATGGAAACCGGTTTTTGGACAAAAAATTGGGTGCTGTATTCAGTTTTTCTTATAACAACAACAATTTTGGT
Organism: Chryseobacterium sp.; assembly: GCA_030146295.1. Classification (GTDB taxonomy): domain Bacteria; phylum Bacteroidota; class Bacteroidia; order Flavobacteriales; family Weeksellaceae; genus Chryseobacterium. The sequence continues at coordinate 21,257 of JASLCD010000031.1, read as the reverse complement.
TCAGATAATATAGAACCTGTCTGGAGCCAGGCTAATGATCCTGCACAGACTATTTATATAAGTAAAATGGGAGTACGTTATTACAATGAACACCGTATCAGGCATAGTTTTGATCTTAATATGGATTATGAGTTCAATTCAAAAAACAAGATTTATGCTTCTGCAATGTATAATTTCAGAAATGATAAGGAAACCAGATTTGCATTAGGCTATAAAATAAAACCGGTTTATAATGCCGATGAATCTGAAATTACAGATTGGAAAGGAAGTATCACAAGACAAAATAAAGGTGGTGCTGCTGATAATGACAATACCCGTCTTGAAAAGCAGAAAGTTCAGAACTATGCTTTAAGAGGAGAACACTTATTGGGTTCCAAAGTAGATCTTGACTGGTCGATCAACTATGCAACAGCAAGTGAAGATAAGCCTCACCAGCGTTATATAGAGTTTGAAAACAGCAAGATGAATTTCTCTTCTGATCTTAGCAACCCTGAAAAACCGATGATCAATCTGCTTGCTGCAGATAATTTGGGCAGTTATAAATTGAGTGATCTTTCCGATGCCAACAATTTTACACAGGAAAAGGAACTGGGGGCAAAAGTAAATGTCCGTTTCCCATTTTCTGTCATTGATGGTCAGAAAGGGCGTCTTCGTACCGGTTTCCGTATGCGTTTGAAGAAGAAAGAAAGAGAAAATGATTTCTATGCTTTTACTCCTGTCGGCACTATGGGAAGTCTTTTGTCTGTACCTACGATAAACCTTGATGGTCAGAACTTTCAGCCGGGAAATTATGTTCCGGGAATATTCGTTGATCCTTCTTTCCTTGGAGGGCTGGATTTATTCAATCCAACTTTGTTTAATGGTAAATTAAAACCTGAGAAATATCTTTCAAGCAATTACAGTGCAAAGGAACAGATCTATGCAGGATATATCCGTTGGGATCAGGATTTCAATGATCAATTGTCCATGATCGTCGGAGCGCGTATTGAAACAACCAACATAGATTACACCGGAAATTATGTAATGAATGAAAAAAATCTGGTAGGGCAAATCAATAATACCAATACCTATACGAATGTCCTTCCGAATATTTCCTTCAAATATGTTCCCATACAGGATCTTGTCCTTCGTGCAGCATTTACTACCGCACTTGCCCGTCCGAACTACTATTCACTGGTTCCTTACCTGAACGTGATATCAGAGGATGAGATCGTGGCCGCGGGAAATCCAAACTTAAAAGCTACCTATGCCTATAATTTTGATTTTATGGCAGAAAAATACTTTAAGTCTGTCGGGATACTTTCCGGAGGTGTTTTTTATAAAAATCTGAATAACTTTATTTACACGTATTCCCGAAGAAATTATACGGCGAATGATTTTGCTACAGATTTTGCCGGGCAATCCAATCCTATTCCTGCCGGAGAAAGCAACTGGAAGTTTACCCAGCAGCGTAACGGTGACAATGTAGATATTTATGGTTTTGAAGTGGCTTTACAAAGGCAGCTTGATTTTATTCCCGGCGCTTTCTGGAAGGGACTAGGCGTTTATGTGAACTACACCTATACCCATTCCAAAGCAAAAGGCATCACCAATGAAGAAGGTATTGAAAGAACAGATGTAGGATTTCCCGGAGCTGCGCCTCATATGTTTAACGGATCACTTTCTTGGGAAAACAAACGTTTTTCAGCCAGAGTTTCTATGAACTATGCGTCTCATTATATTGATGAGCTGGGAGGAAAAGCTTTTGACGACCGTTATTACGACAAACAGTTTTTCCTTGATGCCAATGCTTCCTACAAGATTACAAGCCAGCTCAGAGTTTTTGCAGAAGCCAATAATCTGACCAATCAGCCGTTAAGATATTATCAGGGAATCCAGAGCAGAACTGCACAGGCTGAATACTACAGACCGAGGTTTACAATGGGGATGAAATTTGATTTTTAAATACACATGAAAAACATACATTATATACTGGCTCTTTCAGTTCTTCCTTTTGTGATGAACTGTACAGGGCAGAAAGATTTAGCAGAAAAATTAAAACCAGCGGTTATCACAGAAACGGTGGTTCATGATACGGATGATCCCGCTATATGGATCAATCCTCAGGATGCCTCAAAAAGTATCATCATCGGAACAGATAAAGATACCAACGGAGGGTTGTATGCTTTTGATCTTAACGGAAAAATCATCAATAAGGTTTTGGGATTGAAACGTCCCAATAACGTTGATCTGGAATACGGTTTTATGCTGAATGGTAAAAAAACAGATATTGCTGCCGTAACGGAAAGGGAAACCAACAAAGTAAGGTTATATACGCTTCCTGAGCTGAAAGAAATTGGGGAAATCTCAGTATTTGACGGAGAATCCGAACGCGGTCCAATGGGAATTTCTTTATATAAAAATCCTCAGACAGAAGAAATATTTGTCATTGTGGGAAGAAAATCAGGGCCGGCTGACGGCTACCTTTGGCAGTATAAACTGATTGAAAGGGATGGGCGCATTACAGGAGAGGTCGTTCGTAAATTCGGGAAATACAGCGGGCTGAAAGAGATTGAAAGTATTGCTGTAGATGACGAAATGGGCCATATCTATTATTCCGATGAACAGTTTGGAGTTCACAAATATTATGCAGATCCGGACAAAGGAAATGAAGAACTATCAGTTTTCGGAAAAGGTGATTTTAAATCTGATGTGGAAGGAATTTCCATCTACCCTGCTTCTAAAGGAAAAGGATATATTCTGGTTTCCAACCAGCAGAATGACACCTTCAATGTTTATCTAAGAGAAGATCAGTCCAGAGGAAGAATAGCAGAAATTCCTGTTTCTACGCTGGAAAGTGACGGTTCTGAGGTAACGAATGTTAATTTGGGTCCAAAATTCCCTAAAGGCGTTTTCGTTGCGATGAGTAATGGCAGAGTATTTCACTTTTACGATTGGAGAATGGTTGAGAAAGCCATTAAATCTGCTGCAAAATCCGCTAAATAAAATTAACCTTTAAACATAAGGTTTTAAGAGTATTAAGTTGAGTCCCATTGTCATTGCAAACCATAGGTGAAACAATCTCATGGGTTCAGTTCAACTTAATGCTCTTCATTATTTTATATTACTGGATATGCTTCTTCAGAAACTCTGCAGTGAATGATATTTTGTTTTGATTTTTATCTAAAAAAATAGAGCGATCAACAGACCACTCTATTCTTATTAGTTTATTATTACTATCTTTTATAACCTTTAGGCTTTGCCATAAACTCTTTCTCTCTCTCCTCCAGGTGCAGTCCATTCATTATAACTTAAATCTATTGGTCTAAATTCAATACCTGTAGAATACTGATTCTCAATTTCATTTTTTAACTTTTCCGAAATAATACCTTTATTTGCATTTGAAAAACGTAGAAAAAAATAATCTAAATCCATTTCTGAAATAAATGAAATTTTTTTAAACTCAATCATTTTAGGATAATTCATTTTACTAGTAAAATTTAAAAACTCCTTAGTGTTATTGAATTTTATTTCTTTAATTATGACATTTCTATGGATATCTCTATCGCTCAATAAAAAAATTGTCTCTTTAAAATCTATATATTGAAAAGGAAAATCATAAAAATGAGTTTGAAAATAATGATCGATTTTTTTATTATTTTGAATAATGTAAGTATTAAAATATTGAAGCCCATATATGTTATAACAATCTAATATTTTCTTTAATTTTTCAGAGACTACTATAGACCCAAATGAGAAACCCATACCACCAGATTCTATCAAATCTGTTTGTAAAGCATTGGGGTCCAGCACTACATTAGCTAATATGGGAATTGATTCAATTCTATTGAAGTTGAAGTTATCAATAAAATTAGTATCATCAACATGACAATTGAAAATATGTTCCTTTACTTGTGGAATCTTTCCCTGTATCCTATCATTAAGGCTGTTTTCTATTGCAAAATATTTCATTATGGTAAGACTATATCATTTAAGTGAGAGTTTGGATTGTTGATTATCCATGTTCTAATATCACCAATTAAATCAGTTAAAAAATTATAACATTCCGCAGGAGTTGCATTAGAATGATTTTGAATATCGGTTTCAGAAATGATATTAACACCTAATCCAAATTAACCAATTGTTAATTTTTATATTCTGCTTTTCTTTGGTATTATATTGATGATAAATTAAGTGTTGATTTTAAAATGTGAAAGTGTAGATATTAGTGTCAACTACAAATAGTAGAACTGTAATTTCTTATTTCTGATATTTAGGTTCAATTTCACTCTGAAAATAAATAGAGCGATCAAAAGACCGCCGTATTCTTATTGATTTATTTTTAATAACCTTTATCACCTTTAGGCTTTGCCATAAGTTTTTTCTCTTTCATTATGTAACCATTCGTTTAAAGATAAATAACTTGGTTGAAACTCTATTCCTGTGCATTCTGCTTCTTCTATCTCTTGTTTTAATTTATCAGAGATAAAATACATTCCACTAAAAACATAGCGTAACATAAAAAAATCTTCTGTTATTTTATTTTCATTTAAGGCTAGTTTCTCTATAGTGATTAATTCTGTTTTCTCCTGAGCAACTTTGATATATTCTTCAAACTCTTTTAGATTTCCAATGCTTAAAAAGACCATTTTAGTTTCAAATGTAGTGTCAAAATCATCTGTCTGTTTTTCATATTTTATTAAAGAGTTTTGAAAATCAATAAATTCCTGATTAAAATTATAACCATTAAAAATCCAATAATCTGAAAATTCTACATCATTTTTTATGATAGGACAATTGATAAATTCTCCTTTATTTTTTCCAATGTATTTTTCTAAGATTTTCTTTAATTTACCAGATATTAATAGATTCAAATTGAATCCTACATGCCAAATTTCAATTAAATCAGTTAAATTAGCTTTTTTATCTAAAATTGGTGTTGCAAGTATAACATCGTCTGGAAATTTTTTAAAATGGATATTACCCATAAAACTAGGTGTGTCCCAGATATGACAATAATATTTAACATCTTTTACCTGAGGGTAATGTCCTTTGGCTATTACACTTAATGCATTTTTGAGAAAATAGTAATTCATTTCTAAAAATTAAGTTGATTTATAGGGAACAATTGGTTTGAGCTTTGACCCCAAACCAACTAATATAAAGATGAAAATTATCCTACATTTTTCCATATACTTTTTCTCTCTCTCCTCCCGGTGTAGTCCATTCATTGTAGCTCAATTCTGATGGTTGAAACTCTATCCCTGTACAGCCTGCATTTTCAATTTCATTTTTCAATTCTTCAGAAACAAGATAATTTATGCCACCTTCAACATGTTTCAAAGCAAAGAAGTCCAAAGCATTTGGAATAATTTCAATTTTTTTAATACGGAGATTTAATGGCCACCCAGTATCTTCAACAAAATTTATCTCTTTTAAAAACTCATTATAATTGTCAATATTTAATTTTTTTATATCATCAAATAATCCATCCATTAAATAAATTTCTGAACTTTTAAAATCTATAAAGTTCAAGCTTGCTTCTGTTACGTTCAGTACGAAATAATTATAGATGTATTGATTATTCTGAATGAGGGGAGATTCAAAGAATTGCAAAGTAGCTTTATTTTGTTTCATTAAAAGTTTTTTAAGCTTTGCACTAACAAGTAACTTCCTAGTAAAGCCCATTCCTCCTCCTGATACCAAATCTGTTAAATTGGTATTTGAATATAGAATTGCATTTGAGGTAATAGGTTCAAAATCAATTTTAACGAGTTCATGGTGCTCAATAAACTTAGGTTCATCCCAAACATGACAATTATGTTTTATTCCTTTTATTTGAGGGTAATGACCTAATATCTTTGTATCACTACTTCCTCGTATTACAAAATACTTCATTTTAAAAGTTTAATTGGTTTAGAGGTGTATTTGGATTATTCTTAATGGCTAATTTGACTTTATCAATAATTTTAATTATCTCATTATATACATCGTCAGGTGGTAAGTTAGATGGAATATTATTTAAATAATTTTCTATCAAATTACTATAATGTTTATGTGGTCCTGTATGTACAGCACTACTTACAGGAATTCCGTTTAAAGCTTCATTGATCATAAAAGCTTTTTTAGATAACATTGCCTTTTGAACAGAAGGATTTGTTTGTAAAGCAAAAGGAATGATGTGATGTGCTATTCTACCATCATTTTTAACCATTCCTAACACTTTTCTAAAAAGAGCTTGATTCCTTGATACTACGTAAAAGCCATCAGCATTTTTTATCATTGCTAGTGAAACCCCACCTGCAACCGTTTTTATTGCTAGCTTGGCTCCTGTAGCACCCCAGCCTGCAATCGGAATTGCCCCTGCATAACTTAAAGTTGCATTTAATCCATCACCCTCAATAGTATAAATAAAACCATTTGTAATGTCACATACTTCTCCAATCACAGGAACAGTACCTGCTATATCTAAAAACAAATGTATGGTTTCTTTTGAAGCATTCCAAAAACATTTTCCTTTGCTCCAACTTGGATAAAGTTTTCTTAGGTATAAATAATTTGTTGCAATTAGTTTTACTTTTTCACTAATAAAAGCTTGTGGTACAACAATGATAGAAGGACAGCATTGATTAAGAACTGTTTCCATTTGAGCATCTGTCATATTATCAATATCTGCATAAGAGGTAAATGCAACAAATGCTTCATTTGTCTCTTTTATGTAATCTTCATCATAAGGAGAGTTTTCAATCTCTAGATTAACAGCTACATAATCTTGAATCTCTGATACTGAAAGTTGAGAAAGTTTATTGTGAAAATCTAATGTATAGCCATCAAGAAAGAACTTTTTAAACTGTGCGGGAGTTATTGTACTTGGCAAATTGGCCTGCAAGCACAGGGTAATAAAATTTTGTGACTCTATACTTCCTCCATTTAAATCATAAAAAGCTTTAAAAGTATTATAAAACTCAGTATTTGCAACAGCATAAAGAATAGTTTTTAAATCTACCGGAAGCTTTTTTGCATACATAAAGAATGTACTAAGAGTTGGAATTGTAGGAGTTTCTGTATTACTTCCTCCTCCTAAACCTCCTCCATCACCAGAACCAGTGCCACCTCCTGGTGCACCATCATCCCCAAGACTTGTATCTGCTGTACATACCAATGCTACTACCGTAATATGCTGAGCTGGGTAACCTCCTTGATTTTGCCAATTACAGCTTCCCCAACTGCTTTCATTTCCTTGGTGATGCTCGCCAGTGTAACAAGAAAAATACATGTCGACGGTCTTATAAGAACAAGACTCTGCAACTCCCATACTTCTATTGGTAATTACCCCGCCATATGTTCCTTTTGTAAGTTCAATAGCTGTAGCTTTACCCGCTGTTTTTACTCCTTTTCCCGTAAGTAAGTCTCGTTTTTCCTGCTGTGTAAAATTGTAAGTTACTAGAAGTTCTTTATAAGTTCCGTCCGGTAAGGAACTTAGTACTATATTTTCAACCGGAGCATTATCCGGAGCATTTTCCCGTATCAGATTAAATGTATAGGTATAAGTGTTTACTCCATATTCAATGTAAGTGACATTGTCTGTGTCAACGGAAACTCCATGAGTATAATCAACTGTTTTACCTAATGCATTAGTTGTGACGTTTGTTAAGTTATTTTGTGCTTTTTGCAGTTCAGTTTTAAGAACTAATTTGTGTTTGCTTTGTTCTAAACGAATTGTTTTAGATGTTGGTCTGAACTGGCTGCTGTTGTTGTAAGTTTCTTGCTCTGTTAAGAGTTCATTTCTACAAGAACATAGCAGGACCATGATGGTTACTAAGGAAAGTAACCTCGAAATAAATCTGTTTTTCATCGTAAATTTATGTTTTAATTAATAAGTGGAGAATACCAATTATTGGTAAATTATTATATAGGTAATTTTCCTATATTTTAACTGTGATTTTTACGGGAGTTCTTTTTACCCTGATAGAATAGATTTTTTCATTGTGTTTTATTTAAGTTAGTTATTAGTACTATTATCAATTCACTGTGATTTATGCATTTAATAACTGAACAAGTATAAGAACATTTCTTAAAAACCTTACATAACTTTTTCAAAAAAAATATTACTTTTGCAATTAAAATTACAATCTTTGGTTATGGAAACTATGGAAATCATTATTGAAAAGATAAAAGAACATCGCAAAAAAAAAGGGTTTTCCCATGAAAATATGGCAGATGAGCTGCACATCAGCCAGGCTGCGTATAGCAAAATAGAGAAAAACGAGACCAAGCTTACAGTAGACCGACTGTACCAGATCGCTGAAATATTGGAAACCCCGGTTTATGAACTACTGGATGTAAACCCGAATAATATTTACAATCAACAATACTTTTATGACACTTCGGTGGGGCATCAAGAAATTCAAAATCTCTATCAGGAGAATAAGGATAAAACCGGTAAAATAGAATTGCTGTATGAAGAAAGGCTAAAAGATAAAGACAAGATGATAGAACAGTTGCAAAATATCATCACCTTATTGAAAAAATAAAAGCCGGAAAAACTTCCCTCCTACTTATACGTCCCAAATAGCCTGTCCCAGATGGAAGTATAAAATCCAAAATTTTTACTTTCATCCAGATGATGCTGATTATGAAATCTTGTTGTTCCTACGAATAAACGATCAAATGAAACCGGAAAAAACTCTCTGTTCAAGTGTCCTATCGTTCCCCAGATCAGATTGAGCAAAAGATAAATTGAAATAGAAATTACCGAGAAATCATAGCCGATAAGCAAAGCCAGCATCATCAATCCAAAACCTATGGTTTCAAAAGGATGCAGGACAAAAAGGCTCAGAAAATTGGTACTTATGTGTTCGTGGTGTTTACTATGCAGAATTCTGTAGACAAAAGGCAGATGAGCTCCATAATGAAAGAAATACATCAGAAGATCCATCAAAAGAAGCAATGCAATGATTTCTGCTGTTATCCCAGCTACCGATTGAGTTTCTCCAAGTACAACCCATCCGTTTTTCCATAAGAAAACTCCGAGCAGCATGACAAGGCTGTTGCAGAGTATGGTAAAAAGGCTGAGGCAGAAATCGGATCGTTTGACAGGATGATTTTTTTCCTGCAACTGAGTTTTACGACACGTTTTTTCAATAAAAACATATAATCCTATGGAAAACAGGTACAGAAAAACATTAATGACCAGACTGAATATAATCCACTGTGGCCAGGAAAACTGCCAGAACAGATGCAAATAACCGGAAAGTTCTGTGTGATTAAAATTCATAAACCTGTCGTCCTTCAGCTTGATGTTATAAAGGTATGAATTTCATAATAAAATCAGCTGATAAAGTAAATTTCAGGTATTATTTCTGTCTTGCCTTTCTTCTAAGCTCCCGTAGTCTTACGGTAAGATTTTTCCGTAAATCATTATGATACTGGCGATAGTTTTTGATGCTGTTCTCCAGATTTTTCTTATGAAGCAGATATTCTTCATACAGATGACCCAGTTCTGAAATCTGGGTAGCCACATCCGAAGGCTGGCTTTCAGGATCTTCTGCAGCTTCTATCAACAGACGGTAATATTCGATACGGCTGGTCAGGTTCATGTGAAGTTTCGGTTCTATTCCCTGCATGGTTTTGTGATTTTATAGTGTTCCTGAATAGGTAAAAGGGTAAAGAGATCTGATTTTTTACTTTTACTATTCGATATATTATTTTTTACTTTTATTATTACAATAAATAGACTGTAGACCAATAAGTTTATTGTCTTCTCTATCCGAATTCTATTTTTCCATCATAACCGGAGGCACATCACTCTGATATAGAATTGTAACGCTTCCGTTCTTTTCCCGACCTGCAGATTTGAAATAACCTCCGTTAAGGGCAGAAGAAATAAGGGTTTCGTTAGGATCACCCAAAGGCAATAATGGCAGCCCGGCATATTCATTGACCATCACCTGTGGAGAAATTCCATTGCTGTATTCTCCGGCTCCGCTGGCATTAAATACTTTATAAATTACCGGATGAATCTGCCAGGAAATTTTTCTCGGTTTGCGCTTATCTTCCACCACAAATCCGGCCATATCTTTACCTAAAGTGGTATCTCCTATCTGAATAACCTGTATATAGGGCTTCAGGTTGTTGATGACTATTTCTGCTGCAGATGCTGTACTGTTGGAGGTAAGGATAAATACTTTCTGCAATCCCAATGCATTGGCACGTAAAGCCGTAAAATCAATCGCTTTCGGATCATAGGCGATCTGCTGGGCAAATGTTCTTTTTACTTCACCGCCGTTTTTATTTCCTTTGAAAATGATGAATGGAGAGCCAGATGACAGCCCTGAAGGGATCAGTGAACAAAGGGCTGCAGCAGACGACACTGAACCTCCGTAATTATACCGGAGATCAAGAATAAGTTCCTGTACTCCGGCAGCCTTAAATTCTGCAAACTTCTGATTCAGGGTTGGTGTCATTCCGTCCGGGAAATCATAGATATACAGATATCCTGCTTTTTTACCGTTTTTCTCAAAGATTTTCGATAAAATGGGCTGTTCAAAAGAAAAACCATAGTAAACGGTAATATTTTTTTCATCAGCAATCGCTCCGTTCTGCCATTTCCCTACCGTAAGGTCTACAACCGTCTGATCTTTAATGGATGATGCCATTGATTCAGCGTTCGATTCTGTAATACTTTTTCCGTTAATTTTGGTAATCATCATTCCCCGTTCCAGCCCTGCATTGAAAGCCGGAGAGTTTTGAAGAACCAGCTTAATGATGGTAACAACCTGATTGTTGGCAAGCTTGGCAACGGTATAATCAAAACCGTACATATTCCTTATGGAACGCGGATAAGTAGAAGAATCTTCAGTATTCACCATGAAAGAAAAACGATCCTGAGAAGACAGAAGGCTCTTAAAAAAATCCTTTACAGGAAGTTTGTAATCAGGTTTTGCAGGCATCTGATCTGCCCAATAATAGTAGCGTTTCATACTGTCCTGAACCCAAAGATTCACAGATTCGGTACTTCCTTCTGGAAAGACAGGTGCGCTTTCGTCATTATTATTCGTACACGAAATGAGAAAGACTGCGATCGCAATGCATTGAAGTTTCAAAATGTTTTTCATACGCAATTACAGATATTCTGCGACATCAATATCTCCTTTTACCACCCACTCTCCATTTTCCATTTTTTCCTGGAGAACGATCATGTTTGCTCCTGTGTGCTGTTTCAGTTTCACCTGAATCATTTTAGATCCTGTATAAGGTTCTGTAGTTCCCGGTTTATACAATTCCAGATATATGGGAGCTGTAGAACTGAAAAAACTATAGATTTTCACTGCGGTAAAGTTGTCTTTTCCAATATTGTCAAATTCTGCCAGTACCACTCCATTTTCTCTTTTAAGAACGCCTTTTACCTCTTTCTGTGCAGTTCCGGAAAATTCACCAAGATTGGGAAAAATAAATTCAAACCCCACTTTTCCAAGATTAACCTGAGGTTTTACAGCATAAGTCTGCAGATAAATCCCCGGAAGATTGAAAAAGTATAAGTTTTTATAATCATTTATATTGTCATAGGTTATATTGTATTTTGCAATTTCGGTTCCTGTTTCACTGTTATATACAGACAGTCTGTTAGTTTCTCCCTGATCCAGAACAAACTGCAGCTGGGTTTCTATTTTATTGGTATAGGACGTTTTTCCGTCAATGGATACAGGGGCTCCGTTGAACCTCAGCTGAAGGACTTCAGGCTTGGAAAACCCTTTGATATTAACCTCTCCGGGTTTCTGTACTTTATCATACAACTCCATCGTGCTGCTGTCTGTGCATGAAAAAAATGCAGTAAATAATAGTAGTAATGCAAAGATTTTATTCATCTTTCTTCAATTATTTCATTGTAAAACTTAAAAAATATTGCCCCACCCAAAAGCAGGGCAATATATAATTATAAAAAAACTAGTTGGATATGTTCCGGATAGCCTTTATCAAATACTATCCATTATTTTATATTAAAAATTTATGGTGTTTCTAAAATCAGTTTCTAAGGGCAGAAGGGTTATTTTTTAATAAACTTCACCCTTTCCATAGTCTTTCCATCTGTAATTTCTGCTATATAAGCTCCTGATGTAAGACCTGCTGTATTAATTGCTTTGGAAAACTGAGCAGTCAATACCTTTTGTCCTGCTGCATTGTATATAGTTACCCCCGTCATATTTTCTTTCAATGCCGGGTTCAGCTGCAGCTGTAAAGATTCTTTTACCGGATTTTCTGCTATTTGTGTTACAATTTTGTTTCTTTTTACATCCTTAGTTCCCAAAAATGAAGTAGCATAAATTCCCATTTCATCAATATTGATATTCTGGACATTATTTCCGCTTGTTTTTCTGTTAGACCACATTCCGATATAGATTTTCTTCCCTGCAAAAGCTGAAAGATCCACAAGGGATTCTACAAACTGGGTAAGATCAGCCGGAAAGGGATTGGCTGAGTCACCTACCTGTATTTTATAAATACTCTGAACATCATTTCCACTTGCATCTACCGTCATTGCCTGGAAGTCTGATAATGAAGGAACTTCTTTCTGTGGTGTACTTACATAGATAAAAAGCTCTCTGGCAACAATCGTATGCGTAGACCTCTGTCTTCCGATGTAGGCAGCCAGAGTAATGGTACCTGCAGTATTTGAAAGATCAATCTGAGGAGAAATAATCCAGTCATTTTCTGTTCCAAACCCCGTAGCACTTCCACTTGGAACCAAACTGATAGAGTGACGAAGGACGCCGGTAGTTCCATACACCAATGATGTTCCATTGTGATAGATATTCTGTCCCTGCACCCATCCGTTGCCATTGCTGTTCAGATCATGGAATGTCCATCCCTGAAGGTCAGCAGGAGTATCAAAAGAATTTCCCCATACCAGAGACTGCGCTGCAGCCAGGTGAGATAAAAACAAAACAGATGATAAAATTATTTTTTTCATAATACTGATTATTAAAATTTTGAAGTAAAAGCAAGGAATCAGCATGTGCTGTTCCCTGCTTTTTAAAGTTTTTTATTATTCTACAATGGAGAAATTGTATTTTGTCCAAAGTCCCTGGAAGTTTCCACAGTTTCTTGGAGATACATTCCAACCACCTTCGTTGAAGAAAGGCTGGCTCATCCCCCATAGAGATGCAGGAGTACCAGTCAATAGGTTTGCTGCAGGGATTCCTGCTGTTCCTGTACCTGTAACTGAAGTAGTAAATCCGTGGATCTGGATGGTGTTGTATGCTGAAGCTGAAGAAAGTTCAGAACCTGTACCTTCTACTTTGATTCCCACTGGATAACCTGTAACAACAGCGTTATTTAATGTTAATCTTCCGTGTCTTCTGATGTGGATTCCATTTTCGTACAAAGCACCCTGAGTAGAGTTTTTAGTTCCGATGATCGTAAGGTTGTTGATCACCGGGTGAGTCAACAATGATGTAGAAGAACCGTCAGCGTTGTTATCAAGCTCGATACCGTTAGAATCCGGGCTTGATCCGCTAAGACTGTGTGTAGAGTTGTAATCTGCCAAAGCAAGAGCACAAGTAATAGTTCCTGTATATCCGTTATCGAAATCGAAGTTATCATCATCCGCAGCGAAAGAAACAAGGTTTGAAGCGTTTACAGTACCTCCGAAGAATTCAAAAGAGTCATCTTTTCCGAAAGATACCTGAATATGATCCAAAGTAGTTCCGTTTCCTACTCCTCCTAAAGTAAGACCGTTGATTTCGTTTCCTGAGTTGGGAGCCAAAAGATCATATCCTGCAAATTCAATACGTACATACTTCAATGTTCCACCGTTGTGAGAAGCATTGGTACCTCCGTAATAGAAATCAGGACCAGATAATCCTTCAATCGTTTTTGTGAATGGAGTGTTGGTAGGAGCATCTCCTAGTATGATAACTCCTCCGAAATCACCAGGAGCCGCAGTTGTATCTTCATTTCCGTCCAACAATTTGTAGCTTGTGAAGATGATTGGCTGTGCTTCAGTACCTGCTGCGTTGATTTTTCCTGTTTTAGCAATTACCAAAACTCCTGTAGCAGTATTGCTTGTGTTTGGCTTAGCTTTAATGAATGTACCCGGCTGGATTGTTAGTGTAGCACCATTTTTTACGGTTACAACTCCATCTAATTCAACTACACCGCTCCATGTAGTATTTGTAGTAATAGCACCACTTACGCTGGTTACCGGAAGAGCCGAAGCTGTAAGGTACTCAGCAGAAGTAGATTTCATTTCGAATGGAGATGATGAATCCGCCAGTTGATCGTGTTGACAAGCTGTAAGAGATAATGCTGCCACTGCAATTAGAGTTAGTCTTTTCATTGTTATAATTTTTAATAAAATCCGGTCGTGTTATTTTATACCAGATCAGTTTTTTAATATTCAGGAATATCTGCCTCTCTATTCCTTCGATTTGGTTTTTAGAATTCATCCATCACTGCAGGAGGAGCTGCATTGGGGAAGTTCCCATAGAAACCGTTAATACCTGGGAAAAGACATTAACGCCCGGTTTTTTCTGAGCTGGTACTGCTGTGCGCTTCATCAGTATTTTTCCAGTTTTGATCAGGTTACCGAAACCTGTACGCTGCTATTCTGAGCTCTTTTTTATAGTATTGTGTTGGGTGCATTTATTTTTTAAAAAGTATAATTCACGCTTAAGCTGAACATTCTTCCGCTGTAAGCCCGGAACATAATCTTGTCAATATTTTTATCATATCTGTCTGTTGCTCCCGGAAGCAGCTCCCAGCCTTCTCTTTCTGTACCCACATTACTTCCTCCTCCATCTTTTGCGGCCAGATAAGAATTGAAGTTGTTATAATATTCTTTTACTCTGTTGAAGAGGTTTCTTACATTAAATTTCACTTCAAAGTTTCTGTTACGAAGGAATTTATAAGAGATCTGGGCATCAGCTACAGCATAAGGACGCTGGATTTCCTCTCCTTTGTAAGCATATCCTACCGTGATGTATTGATCTCCTTTTGCGTTATACAAAAAACTTAGTCCCAGACGGCTTCCGTCATAGATCAATCCCAGGTTGTAGGCGTAGGGCGTCTGTCCGTAAAGCGGTCGTTTCACTTCATAGGTTTCATCATTATCACCTGTTTTGTACAGATCTTTAAAGGCAATTACTTTTGTATGGTTATAGGTAAAGTTTCCGCTTATAAAAAGCTTTTCCAGAAAAGTTCCGTCTGCAATAAAACCTAAACTTTTTCTCACTTCGGCTTCCACTCCTATCAGCTTTGCATTTTTTGAATTCCCGTTATACAGAAACAAATTTCCTTCACTGGAAATATGACCTTCCCGCTCAATAGGTCTGTCTATATTTTTGTAATACAATCCAGCAGAAAATATTTCTCCCAGCCCTGGAAACCATTCAAACTTGAAATCATAATTATTGATCACTGAGGAAGTCATTTCCGTGTTATAAATCAAGCCATTCGCAATGGGATCAAAGTAAGGCAGCCCTGTTCTTTCATTAAACTGAGGACGGATTACCGATTTATTATACGCCAGTCTCAGGTTGATTTTATTCGTAGGGCTATATGTAAAATTCGCTGATGGCATCCATTGCCATGGCTTATCCTCTACCGCAGTTCTCATAATATATTTTGAATCGGAAGGATCCAGCTGCTGAGAAATCATATCATATTTAAAATATTCTGCACGCATTCCCCAGACAAGTCTTAATTTATTCCAACGATTGTCAAACATTACATATACTGCATGCTGATTGACTTCACCTTCATACTTATCATTTTTATAAAGACCTCTGGTTTCCCAGCCAATACCACCCGGAACATAATGGGAACCATCAAACCAATCAGCAAGAGAACCATACATCGTCAAATAATTCTTCTCACTGCCTGGAACGTCCCGGTTTTCGTCAACACGAAGGAAAAACTTCTGTTGTTGGTTGGTATTGTTTTTTATTGCTCCTGCATACCCTGTCTTTATTGTATTTTTTAAACTTCCTGCGTCCATATTCCATTTCACGGACGCGCCATAGTTATAATCTGTTTCTCTGTTTTCAATATACCCTCTGTAGAAATCAGCACCTGAGTTATAGATCTTATGAAAAGCTAAAATTTCGTTTCCAATAAAATCATACCTGGTGATGTACTGGGTATAATCTTTGGTATCGGAAGCTACTCCTGTGCGGGCTGCAAACCAGTTGATTTCTGTATTACCGATCTTATGACTGCCCTCCAGTTTATTCTGCAAAAGCGTTTGAAAAATCGGATAATTGGTATTATCGGTGTAAGGTCTGTCTAATGTTTTGATCTGAGCCGGATCATTATTGGGAATGATTCCGTTATAAAAATAGTTGTAGGCCAATTCTGCATTGGCAGCCATTCCGCTCCCGGTTGAGTATTCATTCCACCCGGTGACTCTTGTCAAGGTATTATCAAAAATATGGGTATAGGAATTACGGAATGAGATCCTGTTTTTCCCCAGCTGGAAGCCGAAATTAAGCATTCCTGCCAGCGTAGAATTATAATTATAGGAAGCTCCGCTGTTTTTGAAGTTGTAAAACGGGATCTGTCCGTTGGCATCCGGCATTCCCGTAGTATCCAGCCAGTTTCCTCTTCCTGTATGGTCTATATCCAGTTTATTTTGTTCATTTCTGATGACAAATGCTCCGGCAAATCCCCATTTGTTATTGTTTTTAAGGGCATATGTTCTTCCTAATGCCAGTTGTATATTAGATCCCATATCACCTCTTGTTTTATAGGTGCTGAAATTGTCATTGGTAAACTGTCTGGACTGTTCAAAAAATTTCGGATCCGTCCAATTCACAGCTTCAAGTCCCTTGGGAAAATCCCTTGTTCCGTCATCATATCCGAAATAATCATACTTTCCCCGCTTGCGTGTCAGGAACTCTTTAAATGCTGACTGGTCGTTATAGGAAGTACCCATTGTTACCGTTGTAAAATTTTCATTGGGAATATCTTTGGTTCTCACTTCCACATAGCCACCTGCAAAGCTGGCATTCATATCCGGTGTTGCAGATTTACTCACGACTACGCTCTCCACCATGGCTGTAGGAATGATATCGAATGAGAAATTCTGATTATAGGCTTCCGTACTGGGAAGGTTTATTCCGTCCATGGCTGCCGTGTTCCATCGTTCCCCCATAGATCTTACAACTACATATTTGTTATCAATAGTGGTAATTCCCGTTACTCTTTTCAGAGTTCCTCCTACGTCGCTGTCCGGAGTTTTAGAAATCTGTTCTGCTGAGATACCGTCACTCATCTGTGCTGCTTTCTTCTGTTGGGCAAGAAGTCCAGCCTGTGTATCTGCTTTACGGGCTGCGGTAATCACAACTTCTTTAATATCTGTGATTTTATCGGACGCTTTGTTCAGAGCAAATGAAACAGAGCTGGTTTCTTTATTGATAACGGATAGTTTTTCAACTCTCAGCGTATTGTATTTTGGAGCTTTTATGGTAAGATTATAGGTTCCTGAAGGAAAATCTACTGTAAAATCTCCGTTATTATCTGTTACTACAGTTTTCTGAGCTATATTAATTTCTGCTCCGGTAATGGGGTTTCCTACCTCATCTACTATTTTACCGGAGATACGTCCGTTTCCCGGTATTGAAATGTTGGAACTTTCATATTTTATCGAAATAAGATCACCATGCAGGCGGAATATTACAGGCAGCCCATTGGTAATATCCTTCAGACAATTGTTAACAGAAGTGTTTTCGCATTTTACTCCTTTTACCTTCAGCTCTTTAATATCTACCTTTGAATAAGCCAGTCTCATTCCTGTTTTCCCGGCAAATTCCTCCAAAACTTCAATCAACGGTCTGTTGGCAGGTACAGAAAATGTTACTTTCTGAACCAGCTCCTGTGCTTCTGCGGCTACAGTAAAAAATAAGGCTGCTATGGTAATCCCACATTTCAAACTTTTCATACTTAAAGTGTTCTCTTGATTATGATTATTTAATTTTTTTTGAGTAGTTTTTTATTTCTTAAGGATATAGGTGTTTTCTTTTTTCTGTACTTCCAATCCCAGAATGAAAGCCAGCGATTCAATATTTTCTCCGACTGTACCTCCGGTAAAGTCTGCAGTAATCTTTTTATCTTCAGCATCTTTAGGATACAGTACCTTGGTGTTATAGTTACTCTCGAGAACAGTTACTACTTCTTTTAAGGGAACATCGTTAAAGCTTAAAGACAGTATTACAGAAACTTTCTTTGCTGTATTTTTCACCGGATTTATCGAAATAACTGCTGTAGTATGCGCAATTCCGAAATTCGTCCATTTCTGGTTTGGCTTAAGGAAAGAAACCGGAACTCCTGGAGAAGATACAGCCACCTTCCCTTCGTAAAGATCAACTGCTTTTTTCTTTCCTGACTGTGAGATTTTAAAGATGGTTCCCAATACTTTAGTACTGAAACCATCAGCGCGCACTACAAAAGGATGTATCTTTGACTTAGCCACAGAGAAAACAGCATCTCCTTTTAAATCCACCACTCTGGTAGAGGCAGGAAATGATTTTGCTACGGTAAGTTCGGCACCTGGTAAAAGAGTAACTACAGATCCGTCTTCAAGATGAACAATACGGTTTTCTGATTTTGCGAGATACACATCAGGCCTAATGAACATGGTATAGGTAAAAATTCCTCCCAACGACAAAAGCAGAATAATAGCTGCTGCCATTTTATATAGGTTCGCTTTAAACCTTTTTGCAGAATGTATAGAAATAATATCTGTCTGGGTAAAATAATGTTCCAGTCCGGATAGCACCCTTTCTCGGGATTCTTTCCTATGAACAGTATCCAGATCTTTTTCAGTCTGAATTTTCCATTTTGTTAAAAGTTCATTTTCCTTTTCAGAAATTGGTTCTCCAGAAACTTCCCGTTCCCAAAGTCTGAAAACAAAGGCTTCAATATTTTTATATGTTAAACGTTTTTTCATAAAGTCTTTCATTGTATTCACAGATACTTCTATCTATAAGACTATGAAAATGAAAAACTTCCCCAGGGCATTCTTAATATTATATTCACATTATGAGCGAATTGTTAATAATTTTCATCATTTTTCACATTTAGCCAACATTTACATCCTATTTCGACCTCTTTTTTCAGAAATATTTAATCTTACCACACCCAAAGTTCACAAAAAGTTAATTTTCCTTTAGGTAATTTTGTGACAACAATATGAGCCCAACAGACTATACATTATTAAAGAAAATAAAATCAGGTGACCGCCCTGCATTTATGCTGCTGTATGACCGATACTGGGATAGTCTATATAGCTTTGTCTTTGTACGGACCCGGGATAAGGAAATCGCTGAAGAAATCCTTCAGAACCTATGGATAAAGATTCTTGAGAATACAGACACCATACAAACTGATGATTCTGAAAGTGCAAAAGGCTACCTTCTCCGCCATCTTCATTACCGCATCCTTGATTTTTACAACAGCTATAAAAAAGCACCTCCCACACTGAGTATTGATGAGTTTGACATCCCTAATGAATTTGAGATATCGGATACAGACTATTTTGAGATTCTTGAGGAAAATGAAATCAACACTTTATTATCGATGATTGATGAGGTAGTTGCCCGGCTTCCTTCAACGGAACAGCAGGTATATGATATGAGGATCAGGAAAAACATGTCTGTTAATGAAACTGCAGAGGCACTGGGAATAAGTAATAAGACCGTAAGTAATAAATTAAGCAAAGCTTTGGGGGAAATCCGCGAACAACTGAATCCTGAATATCAGTCGTCGAAAAAGCTGGTCTCTATTCTGCTGCTGCTGGAGATTTTGATGAGATATTGAGAACGGGTTGCGGGATTGTGTCAATCGTCAATTTACTTCATAGTCAAAGGCCAATTTTTACAGACTTATTGAAATTCACAGCGAAGCGGATCTACCTTTCACTATTAACGATCAACTTATTCACCAAACACCGGCAGCAAAGCATTGCTAAAGTTCAATATTTTAAAGTCGGCAAGATCCGAATGGATGGTTTCATCATCATTGGTAAAAACGATGGTCTGCATTCCTGCTTCTTTTGCCGCTTTTAACCCTGAATGGCTGTCTTCAATAGCAATACAGTGTTCAGGAGAAACCCCCAGATTTTTTGCAGAGGTAAGATAAACTGCAGGATGAGGTTTTCCCTGAGCTTCAAATTCAGATGAATGAATGGTATCAAACAGATCACGAACCTGAAGTTTTTCAAGAACAATATGTGCTACACGCAAAGGAGCATTGGTTGCCAGTCCTATTTTATATTCTTTATTCTTAAGATGTCTGATAAATTCCTGCACCCCGGACATTGTACAGTCTTTGGCCTGTATCAGCTCGATCACTTTTGAAACGACTTTATTTTCCAGATCAGATACGTTGAGATTTTCCCAGGGAAATCTTTCATACCAGAATTCGGTCACTTCCTGAGTGGTCATATATTTGGTCTGTGCCGCAAGATCTTCTGTAACCTGCACTCCATATGATGAAAATACATCAAGCTCAGCCTGAGTCCAGAATTTTTCTGAATCTATCAGGACTCCATCCATATCAAATATTACTGCTTTTAAGGCCATTTTTTGAATGATAAATTAAATTACTGGCTGATTTTATAAACACAACGCTGTCCGCCGGAAATAATATGATCTACTCTTTCAACCCTGTATTCTTTCCCTATCAGCGACTGAAAATTGGATAATTCAGCACGGCAAAACCCCTGGCATTCTGTTGCCGCCGCACATATCGGGCAATGGTTTTCAATCAGAAAATAATCTTTCCCTTCTTTTGTCCATTCTGCCATATATCCTTCTTCACTGCGTATTTTTGCCAGAGATTCGAGGCGTTGCTCCAAAGTTTTTGTCTTAGCAAGTACTTTTTCGTACCGCTCATGAGTATTTTTCTCACGGTCACTGATTAATAACTCCAATGCATTTTCACCCAAAAGATTTTTCACAGACTTCAGAATCTGAACCGTTACATCTGCATGGGTATCAGGAAACTGAGCCAATCCTTTCTCAGTAAGGATATAGTACGTAGAGGGACGCCCCACCCCTTCGCTCTTCACCGAAGACCGGATCAATCCTTCCTGAGCAAGATTCAGTAAATGTTTTCTTGCCCCTTCTTTGGTGATCGACAATTCTTCAGCAATAAGAAGGGATGTAGCCTCTCCTCTCATCTTTAAAAACATCAGAATGCGATCTGCTGCAGGCTTCTTCATTTGACAATATTTAGGTTGTTTTATTTTTCAACAACAAATATAGTCATTTTCTATAATC
>JASLCD010000023.1 GCA_030146295.1 Chryseobacterium sp. | reverse complement strand
GTTTTATGACATCAAATACAGGTTTTCCATTTTCTGTGAGCCAATTGATTGCAGTTTCTACATATTGGCCTATATCTATAGTTTTATTCATCTTATTGATTGTTTGCGATTTCTTTTAATTCAATGATCTCCTCTTCGTTGAACTTTGTGGCTTCAATGATGAGCGATAGCTGGGTAATAAGACCTAAGAATTTATTGTCTTCATCTACTACGGCAATGGCCGATTTATTTCCGGAAATTAGCGGTAGCATTTCTTCTACAGTCACTTCAGGATATACTGAAGGAACATTACTGTTGATAATTGATTCCACGGTAGGTTCTTTCTTTTTGGCAATCCTCACCACATCATTAAGGGTTACAAACCCCAGAAATTTATTTTGAAAATCTACCACAGGTAAATTTTCCAGTCCGGTTGCTCTCATTTTTCTTAAAGCACCTTCAGGACCGTCTTTTCTGAAACGAACTACCGTTGCTTTGTCAAACATCAAAGATCTGGCAGTGATAATTGTTTTACGGTCTACTTTTTCTACAAACGCTTTTACATAGTCACTTGCAGGATTGGTTAAAATATCTTCAGCTGTTCCTATTTGCTCGATAACCCCATCTTTCATAATGACGATACGGTCTCCGATTTTAATGGCTTCGTCCAGATCATGGGTAATAAATACGATGGTTTTTTGCAGTGTATTTTGCAGTTCAAGCATCTGATCCTGCATTTCAGATTTTATCAGCGGGTCCAGAGCAGAAAAGGCCTCATCCATCAGTAATACTTCAGGATCGTTGGCCAAAGCTCTTGCTAATCCTACTCTCTGCTGCATCCCTCCTGAAAGTTGGGAAGGATACTGGTTTTCAAAACCATTGAGGCCTACAATATCCAGTGCTTTCTGTGCTTTCTTATCTCGGGAAGCTTTGTCTTCTCCTCTGATTTCCAGCCCGAAACCTGCATTGTCCAAAATGGTATGATGGGGCAGCAATCCGAATTTCTGAAATACCATACTCATTTCCGTTCTTCTTACTTCCAGCAGTTCCTTATTGTTTTTGCCGGTAATATCATCGTCATTGATGTATACTTTTCCGGAAGTGGGTTCATTCAGTCTGTTAAGGCATCGCAGTAATGTAGATTTTCCACTTCCCGATAATCCCATGATGACAAAGAATTCTCCTTCATAGATCTCAAAACTTGCTTTATTGATTCCTATGGTACAGCCCGTTTTTTCAAGAATCTCCTTTTTGGAAAAGCCTTTGTCTAAAAGTTCCTGTGCTTTTTCTTTGTTTTTGCCAAAAATAATAGTCAGGTCTTCAACTTTAAGTTTTACTTTTCTACTGTTTTCATTTTTTTCCATATTCAGAATTTTTGAATTAATAAATGATATAAAAAATTGTACACCAATTCATTATATACGTTTTATCTGCGTTGTTCTGCTGATGACGATAGTGCAAAATAATTTGTAGAGCTTATAGTGATATAAGCTTTTAACAAAAAAAAATAAGAGCATAATGACGATCAGGCCTTATGTTTATTTTTAAATATTTCAATAGATTAGACTCTAGAAAAAGAGTGTATCATGTAAAAAGAACTTTACTTTTTACAAAGATTCTACAATTAAATTACTGATGAGGTAATTTCAGATATGTGTACTGAACAACTTGAATGTCTACATTTCATCAAAATGCAGATCAGCATAAAAAACCTGTGTATCAATTTTTTACGACGATGCAAATTTACGAATTTTATATTAAATGGATTTTTTGAGACGTAAGAAGCTGGTTTTAAGCCTGATTACGGAAGATGATATTCATAACGATTTTCCTCTTATCACTACAGATAGGAGGGCACGGATAACGCAGATATTTTATAAGGAAATGTTTGGCAATATGATAAAAATATTACTTCAATAAAACAGCAATAATGGCCAGAATTGCCGGCAGTGCCTGTACAAAGAATATTTTTTTTGTGGCTGAGATTGCTCCATAAATACCGGCTACGGCTACACATCCTAAAAAGAACAAGGCTACATTGGTCTGCCACTGCGGATCTTTAATCAAAAATGACCAGATGAGTCCGGCAGCGAGAAAACCATTGTAAAGCCCCTGATTGGCAGCCAGTCCTTTGGTAGGCTTGAACATTTCTGCGGGAAGGGCAGCTTTAAAAACTTCCTTTCCTTTGGTTTCCCAGGCAAACATTTCCATCCAAAGAATGTAGATATGTTCTATTGCGACTAAGGCGATCAAAATTTTTGCAACGATGTCCATGATTTCATATTTTGTCATTGTAAAACTAAAAAAATAAAGTTAAGTTTGAGTATTAATTCTTACAATGGATCCATTCAAAGCGCATTTAAATAAATTTATTACTGTAACCGATGAAGAATATACTTCTATTGTATCATTTTTCGAGGTAATGGATGTAAAAAAGAAGCAAAATCTGATGCTGGAAGGAGAGATTTGCCGGAATATGTATTTTGTAGTAAAGGGCTGCCTGAGAAAGTTTTTCATCAATGAGAAAGGGGTAGAGCATACCACCCAGTTCGCCATTGAAAACTGGTGGATTACAGATACATTTGCATATGAAAGGCAGCTGCAGACAGATTTCAGTATTCAGGCAGTGGAGCACTCATCTATTTTGGTGATTGATTGTAAGACTCAGGAATTATTATTTGAAAAGCATCCGGTGATGGAACGGTATTTCAGAATTATCTATCAGCGTGCTTATGCCGCTTCAGAGAGAAAGATCCGTTATTTGTATGAATATTCAAGGGAAGAGCTGTATGTTCATTTCAGTACGCTATATCCCTGGTTTATTCAGAGAATTCCCCAATACCTTGTCGCTTCTTTCCTCGGATTTACCCCGGAATATTTAAGTGAAATCAAAGCAAAATTACGTTCTTAAACCAGTTTAAGTTTTTTACGGATCAGAAGCCGGAAATTTGTCATGTGATTAAAAACTAACACAATGACAGATACCAAAAATCAATTTCCGCAGTTTTTTTTAAGACTTGCTCTTGCTGTAACGATGCTTTCAGCAGTGGCAGACCGATTTGGATTGTGGAGCAAAGAAAATTCGTCATGGGGAAACATGGCGAGCTTTGAGGAATATACAAGACAGCTGACGTTTTTTCTTCCCGAAGCTTTAAGTACGTTTTCAGCGTATGCCGCTACCTTTTTAGAAATCCTTTTTCCATTGATGCTGATCGCAGGGTTTAAAACCAGAATGGCAGCCTATGGAAGCAGTATTTTGCTGTTGATTTTTGCTGTAT
This sequence comes from Chryseobacterium sp., assembly GCA_030146295.1. Lineage (GTDB taxonomy): Bacteria > Bacteroidota > Bacteroidia > Flavobacteriales > Weeksellaceae > Chryseobacterium. The sequence continues at coordinate 12,852 of JASLCD010000023.1, read as the reverse complement.
CCATGACCATTGCTTCAGGACCTAAAGCACCACTCAACTATTCTGTATGGGTAGCAAGTGCTGCCGCTCTTTTGCTGGCGGTTCAGCAGCAATATTCTTTAAGTGTAGATCAATTAACCAAAAAATAATACTATAATGAGCGCAAGATTAAATATTGCAACAGTAGATTCAGCAGCGTACAAAGCGATGATGGGACTGGAAGGATACTTACAGACAACATCCTTAACCCACATTCAGAAGGAATTAATCAAAATCAGAGCTTCACAGATCAATAAATGTGCTTTCTGCCTGGACATGCATACCAAAGATGCCATCAAATATGGGGAAACCCCTCAGAGGATTTTTATTCTGAACGGATGGACGGAAGCAAAAGAATTTTTCACAGAAGAAGAGCAGGTACTTTTGGCAATGACAGAAGAAATCACACTGATCAGCGACAAAGGTTTAACCGAAGAAACATATCAGAAAGCGAAGTCTTTCTTTGATGATAACCAGATTGCTCAGATCATTATGGCGATCATTACGATCAATGCATGGAACAGAATTGCAGTAAGTACTCATCTTCCGATTGCAAAATAGTGAAGTCAGGAAGATGAGTGATGGAGGATGAAAGTTGATGAAAACTGCATCATCTACGGATGTTTACTTTATTTTAAGAAACGGCCTTTCAAATTTTTGAAAGGCCGTTTTGATGCAAGATGCAAAGTGACAGTGTAACAGGGTTCGGGTATTAATTCTAAAAATAAATTTTTTGGTTCATTTTATTTTTTAAACCGGAATTACATTGTCTCTCCGTTTCTCAGACTATATTTCTACTATTTAAATTAATAAATAGCCACAGGATTCACATTCACCTGAGTTGAACCAACGTATAAAGGTTGTCCCAGTACGAATAAAAATTCCCATACTTTTTGTTTAACCAGAGGGCGGCTGTCTATCAGTTCCAGATTATAGATTCCTTTTTTAGCCAGCATAAACTGGTTGATGGGGAATTCTTCTTTACTTTTCGGATTAGGATATACTTCAGAAGCCCAGGTATCACCGCCAAAAGCTACAATACCCTGATCGGCAAGCCATTTTGCGGCATCCATTCCGATTCCCGGCTCTGTTTCCAAAAACTGTTTGTTGTCTTTACCAGCCAATTCAAGCCATCCGGTATTGAAAAGAATAATATCTCCTTTTCTTAAGGTCAGTCCCTGCTTCTTTAAAACAGATTTGATATCTTCAACGGTAAATTCTGTTCCTCCGGGTACAATTGACTTTCCATAATGGGCAGTCATATCAAGGACAACACCACGCGTTACGAATGGCGGGACTTTTTCAACACCCAGTTTTTTCACTCCTTCTACAGTTACAAAGTCTGTTGCTTTATTTCCATTGTAGTAAGTATTATCAATCCCGATGTGTCCGATACCGTTAAGCTGTGTTCCTACTCCGGTCCATCCGTTTACCAATTCGTCATTGAAAGTGAATTTGTTCGGACCAATACTTTTTCCTCCCTGTTCTCCGGGTTGAATATTGTATAAGTTGAAACTTCTGTGTCTGAAAGCCGGAAGGTTTTTGTCAATGGGAACGGCTAGAGCCAATGTTTTACCTTGCTTTACCAGCCCTAAGGCCTGCTTTACGACTTCGGGAGTTAGCAGATTAGCAGCTCCTATTTCATCCTTTGCACCGTAAGCAGATGGATACCATGATTGGTCTTCGGGATTAACAAGGGTTTGAGCTTTTAGTGTAATGCTGTTAATAGTCAATAGCATTGCTAATCCGAATATTTTAATCAGATTATTTTTCATTTCAATGATGTTTGAGGGTTAAGGGAGAGAAGCTGGAAGAAGCAGGATATTGAGTTTTAATGAGAACTGAAGTTCTGATTAAATCAAATTTTTAAATAAGATCAATGTGATGAGTCAAAAGACTGATCGTACTTCCGGCCTCTTTCTTCCTTCTTCCAGCTTTTATATTAAATTTCGCTTAAAGCTGAATTGATAAAGTTCAATTCTTCCTGAGAAAGGTCAATAGACATAGCTTTTGCATTTTCGATGGCTTGCTGTGCATTTCTTGCTCCTGCCAATACTACTGTAATTGCGGGCTGTAACGTCGTCCATTTTAATACCAGCTGAGAAAGGCTTGCTCCTTTTTCCTGAGCAATAGGTTCGATTTTTTCTAAGAAAGCTTTCACTTTATTCAAATCAAACTGGGAGAAATACCCGTTTCTGTGGTCATTATCTTTTAACTGAGATTCTTTGAAATATTTACCGGTTAAAAGACCTCTTTCCATAGGGCTGTACACAATAATTCCTGAATTGTTTTCCAAAGAATAAGGAACAAGATCATTTTCAATAGCACGGTTCAGCATACTGTAAGAAACCTGGTTGCTGGCAAGCGTTAAAGTTCTGTTAGCCTCTTCCATTTGAGCCACACTGTAGTTACTTACCCCTGCAGCACGGATTTTTCCTTGCTGGATCAACAATTCCATAGCTTCCATAGTTTCGCTGATTGCGGTTGTGCTGTCCGGCCAGTGAAGTTGTAAAAGGTCGATATAATCTGTACCAAGTCTTTGCAGGCTTTCTTCAACCTCTTTGATGATATTGGCTTTAGAAGCCCATTTGTATACAGGAATTGTTTTTCCTTCATCTTCGGCGTCAAAGAAAAATTCTCCTTTTCCATTATTGCTTCCGTCCCATACCAATCCGAATTTCGTTAAAAGCTGGATTTTTGATCGGTCTTTTCCTTTGATAGCCTCACCAATCATTTCTTCACTCAATCCGAAACCATAAAAAGGTGCCGTGTCGATAGAAGTTACTCCGTGATCTAATGATGCGTGAATAGAGTTGATAGAATCCTGTTTTTCATTACCTCCCCACATATTTCCTCCGATAGCAAAAGCTCCGTGTGTGATTGCTGATAATTCTAAATCTGTGTTTCCTAATTTTCTATATTCCATTTTTGTTTGTTTTAAAATTGTTGTATTGAACCACCCCGTCAAAAGTTCTTTGAATTTTCGCGACCTCTCCGGAGGAGGGGAATTCTCGCCGTTGCAATAGTGACAGCTTTAAGAACTTAAGTGTCTGAAAACTTTTGTGGCTTTTGTGGTTAAAATTGTCTGTTATTTATTTAATTCTTTTGCGATAGCTTCTCCAACGCTTTTGGCAGACTGTGGGTTCTGTCCGGTAATCACTCTCTGATCTGCAACAACATGATTCTGCCAAAGTCCTGATTTTTCAAATTGTGCTCCTCTTTCTTTCAGTTTATCTTCCAGCAGGAAAGGAACAACATCCGTTAGCTTGACCTCAGATTCCTCTTCATTGGTAAAAGCATTGATCTTCTTTCCGTCTACAAGATATTTTCCGTTATTCAGTTTGATATTTACCAATCCTGCCGGGCCGTGGCATACTCCTGCTACAATACCTCCGTTTTCATAAATTTTTGAAGCGATATCTGCCAGTTCCTGATTATCTGCAAAATCCCACATCGCTCCATGCCCTCCGGCATAAAAAATAGTTGAATATTCTTTTGGATTCACCTGAGAGGGGGGCATAGAATGGTCAATTTTATTTTTGTATTCTTTGTTTTCCCAGAAAGCTTTGTTTACAGGATCTTTCAAATCGAATCCGTCTACCGGGGGAGTTCCGCCTTTTGGGCTTACAAAGTCAATTTCATAACCTGCCTTGTGAAGAACTTCCCATGGATGAGAAACTTCTCCCAGATAATATCCTGTGTTTTCGCCGGTACTGCCTTTTTTATCATGGCTGGTAACAACGAATAAAATTTTCTTTTTCATATTTTTAGATTTTTGGTGTTGTGCCCGGATAAACCCTATGCTGAGCAGGGCAACACATAAAAGTGCCAGTTTTTTCATTATGATAGGAGATTGGTGATATAAATCTGTGGTGTTTCCTGAAGTTTCTCGTCTACCAAAGTTCCGAAAGCCTGGATGTAAGGCTGCTGATTGTGCAGATCCAATCCTTCTTTGCTTTTCCAGATTTCATAGAAAACAAATTCGTTTTGGTCTTCAATTCCCTGGTGAAGGGTGTAAAGCTCACAGGCTTCTTCTTTTCTCGTCTCTTTTACCATATTCTGAAGAACTTCCAAGACTTCTGTCTGATGCTCTTCTTTAGCTTTTATAATTGCTGTAAGGTGAATTTTCATTATACTAATTCTGGTTTTAATTCTTTTTCAAATACATTTTTCACATGTGCTCTGTAAAGCTTCATATCACGCTCTACATTGGCATTTTTCTCCACATCATGAAAGTGAAAGCTTTCCATTTTCTCTAATGAGACAAAGGCATTCATTCTATGGAACCCAAATAATGGTCCATCATCCACACTTCTTTCACTGAAAAATTCTCCGGGAAGTGTAAAGGCTGTTGCAGGAGCATTCCAGCTGGTCGTGAGCATATATTTTCTGCCGCCAAGCATTCCTCCTGTACCGTAATTAATTTCAGGATTCTCAGCTTTTCTTCCGTCACTCATATAAATACCTTTTGCATGTCCTGCCGTGAATACTTCGTCGATATATTTTTTCAATCCGTTCGGAAGCTGGAACCACCAGATCGGAGTGTGATAAATAATGTAATCTGCCCAAACAAACTTCTGTACCTCTTCATGTTTGTCATAATTTTCACTTACATTTGTGATCTTTACTTCTACATTGTCAAATTCTTGAAGAGCTAGTAATGTATTTTCTGCGATAGTCTGATTATATTTTCCTCCGGAATGTCCGAAGTTCTGTCCTCCGTTGATGATAAGTACTTTTTTCATTTTTATGATTGTTTACATTTTACTCTGCAAAGTTAGAACGGATCTTTGTATAATAAAAATAATATAAATTATAGGGAAGTATTATTAAAATTATAGTTCATTTAAAGTGCTTGATCCGGGAGTTGCGTTGGTGATTTCTTGATTCGCCTGGTTTCTTTATCAACAGTTATGCAGGCAGGTATTTTCTAACCAACAGTTAATCATTGACTATTGACTATTTCTCTTTCATGGTAAAATGTCATATCATATCGGAACTGAAATTCCCTTCTGTCGTGTAAATTTGTTTAACAAATTGAAGGACAATGATACAGATAGCGGTTTTTAGTGATGTGCATGGAAATCTTCCAGCTCTGGAAGTGGTGTTGAAAGATATTGAAAAGAGGGGAATCACGCAGAAATTCTGTCTGGGGGATCTGGTTGATTTTGCACCATGGGGTAACGAAGTCACTGAAAAAATAAAAGAACTGAATATCCCTTGTCTGATGGGGAATCACGATGAAAGAATTGCTTTTGATATTCCTGTTGTTCCTTTGTCCAAGCATTCTGAAGAAGAAACCAATGCCCGGTTCATTGCAATAGATCATTCTAAAAAGCATATTACGGAAGAAAACAAGAAGTTTTTATCAGAGCTGCCTTTTCACTTAAAATTAAATTATAAAGTAGGGGAGAAGCACTGGAATATTCAGTTAGTTCATTCCAGTCTTAAGAGCAATGATACCTATCTCTATGAATCGGAAAATGATGCTGTTTTTATGGAAATGTTGAAAGATTCCCAATCCGATGTTATTGTAATGGGACACACCCATTTATCTTTTAAAAAGCAGTTTGAAAATAGCGTATGGGCTGTCAATTGTGGTTCCGTGGGCCGTTCAAAAGAAGAAAACAGGCTGGCTTCTTATGTTGTATTCACGTTAGATGAAGAAAAAATTACTCCGGAAATTGTCCAGTTACCATATCCGATCGAGGAAACAGTTCGTGGAATTGAGAAATGTGATATTCCGGATTATTATGCTGCTTTTCTAAAAAACAAACGAGTATTGCTGTTTTGAAATATTGATCTTCCAAAGACGCTGAATAAAGTTGAAAGTGCGATTTTTTTGTGGATAAAAATGATATCTCAACCTCTACCAGAATTACCAGTGAATATTTTGAGAAATTAAAAGCTTCTAAAAAAGGCCTGTTTCTATTTGAAAATTCCGCACCAGATTCATAAAGATGAGCCGGAAAAGTTTCAGAATACAATCATGCAGATTATACAATAAAATGATGATTGGGAAATTATATCCAAAATCTGACGGGATTAATCACGTATCATTATTATGATTATTTTGTATATTTGCATTATAATATTAATAATTAAATCATGGTCAATTTAGAATGGTATCGTACTTTTAAGGCGATCTATAAAACCGGGACATTGACGGGTGCTGCGGATGCTTTATTCATATCACAGCCTGGAGTGAGTCTGCATTTAAGTTCTCTGGAAGCTTATGTAGGATATAAACTGTTTGACAGGACAGGAAGAAAAATGATGCCGACAGAGCGTGGAAAAGTATTATTTAATGCTGTTGCCGAGCCTATTGCCAAATTGGAGGATGTGGAAAAGAACTTTCAGAAATCTACAGAGAAACATACTCCTACCATTAGTGTAGGGATGTGCTTTGAAACTTTCCAGACCACTTTGGAGCAATATGTTTCTTCATTACCTTTTAATCTGATTATCAGTTTTGGAGAATATCCTGAAATGCTGGATCAGCTGGATAAAGGAATTCTGGATCTTATTATTACCCCTAAGAAAGGTTCTTCACCCAATATAGAACACGAAGCTTTTTCGTCCGAACAGATCATTCTGGTGGGTGGAAAAAACGTTGATACCACAGCTTTCAATAAAGTTTTAAAAACAAAAGATGCGGAACAGATTGAAGAGTGGCTGAAGGAAGAAAAGTGGTACGGAACCACCGGAGATATGGAACACCTTTTCCAGTTTTGGACTCTTAATTTTGGGCATAAACCGAATTTCCGCCCGAATTATATTGTTCCTAACCTGAATTCTATCATCCGTTGTCTGAAAGGTGGAACCGGATTAGCTGTTGTTCCCGATTTCCTTTGCAAAAATGAAATCGAGAGCGGCGAGGTGAAACTGATCTGGGAAGGAAAGAAAAAGCTCGAAAATACACTGTATTTCGGATGCCGTAAGAAAACCAATTATCAAACTGAAATAGAGCATATTAAAGGTTTATTCCGCCAGATGATGAACTAGTAAAACCATATCCTTCATTTGTAAACCGTTTTCATAGATAGGAGCCGGATAATTTTCAATAAAAAAATCTTTCAGGATTCCATTTTTGATAAAACCGTTTTTTTCATAAAATCTGATCTGTTGGAACCCGGTATCTGACGTTCCAACAGTCAGTTTTTGATACCGATTTTCTTTCGCAATTTTCTTTGCTTTATCCATCAGAATACTGCCAATCCCTTTATTTCTGTAGCTTTCAATCACCGCAACATTTTTAATTTCCAGTTCTGTATCACTGTTTTTGTACAGCGCCATCACCGCAATATTTTCAATACCATCATGTAAAAGATAAATCTCGGATTTAAAAATATATTGGTCAATTGCTTCTTTGGTTTCATCAGCCAACAACAGTAAGTGATAAGGGAGTTCCGAACCAGGGGCTAATGTATTAAAATAGTAGTTTTCCATTTACAGACTCATATGAATAAGTGGATAATTCTTTCCTGAACCATCTTTTTCTGATCTTCCGGTCTTTTTGAACCCCATTTTCTCATAGAATCCAATCGCTTGAGGATTCTGTTCATTTACATCTACTTTGGTAAGTCCGGTTTTTTCTTTTATAAATTGATAAAGTGCTTTTCCATAGCCTTTTCCACGTGTGTCATCATGAATGAAAAGCATTTCAAGGTTGCCTTCTGCGGCTGCTGCAAAACCTTTAGTTTCATTGTCCTCAGTAATCAAATACACTTCTAGATTAGGAAGATAATCCCTAGGAATAGCTTCTTTAAAATATATGAAATCCTCTTCCGCAAGAAAATGGTGAGTTGCCAGTACAGCAGATTCCCAGATTTCCATGATTCTTGGATAATCCCCTGCTGTAGCCACTCTGAAATTTTGTGGCATCGTTTTAAAATTTAAACAAAAATAAAGAAAATAGCGATGGCATACCAGCCAGAGTATAGATTTGCAATGAGCAACGCTGAAAGTCCCCTTTACATAACATTTATTAATAGAAACAGTAAAAATGGTAGGCAAAATTTCCGATTTTTTGTTGCAAATTTGTGTATCACTTTATATTAATACCTAAAATAAAGATTTATGCAAAAGAAAACCTATACGGGACAACCTGTGGTAACCTTAAATAACGGAGTAGATATTCCTGCTCTAGGCTTTGGAGTATGGCAGATGGAAGACCTGAAAGAATGTGAGAATGCAGTAATCAAAGCGATTCAGAGTGGATATAGAATGATTGATACGGCTGCTATTTATCAAAATGAAACAGCAGTAGGTACTGCAGTGAAAAATAGCGGAGTCAACAGAGATGAGCTGTTTATCACCTCCAAAGTATGGGTTCAGGATCATGGATATGAAAAGGCTAAGAGTGCTTTTCAGAGAACATTAGACAGATTGCAGATGGATTATCTTGACATGTACCTTATTCATTGGCCTTATGGTGATTTCTTAGGAACATGGAAAGCTTTGGAAGAGTTATACCATGACGGAAAAATTAAAGCCATCGGTGTATGTAATTTTACGGTTGAGAAACTGGAAGAGTTAAAAGCCAATTCAACCGTTCTGCCGGTTATTAACCAGATTGAGCTGCATCCTGTATTCCAGCAAAAAGAATTACAGGTATATGACAGAGAAAATAATATTGTAACACAGCCCTGGAGCCCGCTTGGAAACGGGAATGCTCAACTTTTAAACAATCCTGATCTGAAAGCAGTTGCTGAAAAATATGGTAAAACTGTAGCCCAGGTTATTCTGAGATGGCACCTTCAGGAAGGATTTGTAGTGATCCCGAAATCTGTAACACCGTCAAGAATTGAAGAAAACTTCAATGTATTTGATTTTGAACTGACAGAGGATGAAATGAATACCGTTCGTTCTTTAGATACAGGAAAAAGATTATTCTTTGATCCTAAAGATCCTGAATGGGAACAAAAAATGCTGAATTCCGTAGCGGATATTTAATCTTCGGATTGATAAAATACAACAGCTCCCGCAGTTTTTCATACATGTACAGATCAGAAATCTGAGTTATGGTGAGAACTGCGGGATTTTAAATTAATAATACCCATGACTGCACAGGAATTCATAGAAACGCTCTCGTTATTCAGGAATGAAAAAGAATTCAATAAAGTAGATAAGTTTTTCAAAGGAGATGATGGGATTACAAAAAGCTTCGGAGTAAAGTTCGGAGATGTCTTTACCGTGGCTAAAGAGTTTACTGCGATGCCTTTGGATGAGATCAGCAAACTTCTTGACAGTGATTTTTATGAAGTAAGGATGGGGGCTGTGAGTATTATGGATTTCCAGGCCAGGGATAAAAGAACGACTGCAGATCAGAAGAAAAACCTTTTTGATCTGTACCTCAACCGCCATGACCGTCTCAACAACTGGGATTTTGTAGACAGAGCCGCCCGTTATATTATCGGGGAATATCTTATCGACAAGCCAAGAAATATTTTATATCAGCTTGCCCATTCCGAAAGTCCTTGGGAAAGAAGGACAGCCATTGTAAGTACACATGCATTTATCAGGAAAAATGATGTTGATGATACTTTTGCCATTGCTGAAATTCTCGTTCATGATACCAATGAATTGGTGAATAAGGCAGTAGGAAGCTGGATAAGAGAAGCGGGTAAAAAAGACAAGAAGAAATTACATGGTTTTCTTGATGCTTATGTGAAAACTATGCCTGCTGCCACATTTTCTTATGTCACAGAAAAGCTGGCCCCGGATTCAAAGCTGTACTACAAAGAACTCAGGAAGAAAACATAAGCCTGCTTAAAGGATGTTGAGCGACAATCTTACATCTTGAACTTTAAATTCACTGAGCAATATCATAGTAATTAATGATATTCATTACCGCTTTCTTCGTACATTTTAATAAAAATAATTCTTATGTTTTGGCCGGATACAATCAGTAAAAAACTAGGGATACAATACCCTGTCATTCAGGCTCCCATGTTTGGAGTAAGTACGGTCCAGATGGTGGAAGCGGCGGCAAAAGCAGGCTGCCTGGGGTCACTGGCACTGGCTGATCTTTCTGCAGATCAGTCTGTTCAACTTATCAGAGAAACCCAAAAAATAACGGATCAGCCTTTTGCGGTGAATATTTTTGTACATCATATTCCTGAAGTGACTGATGCTTTAAAAGAAAAATTTGTCAAAACCAGGCAGTTTATTGAGCAGCTGGCCAGGGAAAATAATATTGAAGCAGAGCTTCCGGATCTTGAGGCAATCACTATCAGTTCTTATCATGAGCAGGTAGATGTCATCATTGAGGAAAACTGTAAGATCTTAAGTTTTACATTCGGAAATCTGGATGATGAGAGTATTCAGAAATTAAAGGAAAACGGAGTTACTCTTATCGGGACCTGTACATCTGTGAATGAAGCTTTACAACTTGAAAAATCTGGTATTGATATTATTTGTGTTCAGGGAATAGAGGCAGGAGGTCACAGAGGAAGTTTTGAGGCGGATCATATTCCGCAGATCGGAGGGTTATCTTTGCTGTCACAGGTATATGATCATGTAAGTGTTCCTTTGATTTATGCAGGAGGAATTTATGGAGCTAAGACCTTAAAAGCTGTTAAAGATTTAGGAGCCCAGGGTTTTCAGGTGGGAAATCTTTTATTGGCTTCCCGGGAAAGTGCTTTGCAGCCTTTTGAAAAAGAAAGACTGAAAAAAGTAAAAGAAGAGGAGATTATTTTAACAAAGAGTTTTTCCGGGAGATATGCGAGAGGGATAAAAAACCAATTTATAGAATCGGTTGAAAACTCAGAATTTATTTTACCTTATCCCTATCAGAACAAATTGACCAATGCATTGCGCAAAGCTGCAAAATCTGTGAAGAATCCGGAATTTGTATCCATCTGGCTGGGGCAGTCTATTCACCGGTACAGCGAGCTTTCTACGGAAGAAGTTTTGAAAAACCTTATCAAAGAATGTGAAAGATAGAGCAACATGCGATCAGTTTGCCGTTAATTTCATATTTTAGTCAGATATAAAAACTAAAACCTGCAAAACTAACATGAAATTTTCAGAAGGAATTCAGAGATCACTTCCATTCGGGTATCTCTTTCTTGTTGTGATGGGAATATTAAAAGAAAGTGTCTTCTATTACCAGATAGACATTAATATTCTAAAATATTCTACCATCATGGACATCCTGATCAGTCCGATTGCTACTTTAACGTCTCATCCGATCATATTAATTGCTCTCCTTATCATTGTTGTATCTTCATTTGCTTTTCCATCCTATTTGTCAAAGCAGACTAATAAGAATAAGAGATGGGCGATAAAAATGTCTTCTCTTAAAGAGCATGAGAATATGAGCAAAGAGGCTATTGAAAATCATTTTACCAATATGTTTGTAAAATTTCTTGCGATGATGTTGCTCTCTTTTTTTGTGGGAATAGGATGGGGAGAAGGAATGGGACTTACGAGGAAAATAAGGGAAAATAAGCTGAAATATGATTATACATTACATTATGGTGACGGAAATCCGGAACAGGTGTATCTGATAGGATCAAACAGTATGTATTATATTTATCTGGCAAAAGGAAATAAAACAATAAAAATTGCACCGGTAGGATCCATAAAAACGATTGAGCTTACTCATAACCGAAAATTGGATGATTAAATAATATCCACGAAAAAAGCTTCAGATTATTCTGAAGCTTTTTATTTATTTTGTTAAATCAAGACCGCCAAAATTTCCGGAACTCATCATGAGATAAACACCATCTGTTTTATCCAATGTATTCCAATAGGCGTGAAGATCTTCAGCGTTTGTAAAAACCCGTAAATTTTCATTCTTAAATTTTTCTTTGATAAATTCCGGAGATATAGGCTCCATTCTTTTGATTTTCAAAGCATCTTCAGAGTAGAAAACGATGGCTTCATTCAGTCCGTCCATGGCATGGTCATATTGCTCAAGAAAGGCCGGATTTAAACTGGAATACGTGTGAAGCTCCAGAAATCCGTATTTCTTATCATTTTTGAACTGTTCTATGAATGCTTTTACAGCCGCTTTCACTTTGCTTGGTGCATGGGCAAAATCTTTGTAAAGAGTTCCTTTGTCTTCTCTTTCTACTTTTTCAAGACGTTTGGATGCCCCTTTGAAGCTCATGATGGCCTCATAGAAGTCTTCATCCATAATGCCGAGCTGTCGGCAGATATGTCTTGCTCCTTCCAAATTCAAAAGGTTGTGGGCTCCAAAAACAGAAAGCGGAACATCTCCCATTTCAGTTTTTAAATATACTTTTCCATTGCTGATTTCATATTCCGGAGTTTTGTAAGGAATTTTTCTGAAATAATTTTCAGCATTTTCCACTACTTTTACCACTTCCGGATCTTCTTCATTATATACTAAAACACCACCGGGAGTAATGCTGGCTACAAATTTTCTGAACTGTTCAATATAGTCATCAAAGGTCTTGAAAACGTTAATATGATCCCATGCAATACCACTCATCAGGGCGATATTGGGTTGGTATAATAAAAATTTGGAACGCAGGTCAATAGGAGAGGAAAGGTATTCGTCACCTTCCAACACCATAAAATCATTGTCTTCGGTCAGTTTTACCATACAGTCAAAACCTTCCAGTTGAGCTCCCACCATATAATCTACATCTTTCTGATGGAAATTCAGAACGTGAAGAATCATCGAAGTAATCGTGGTTTTTCCGTGAGAACCGGCGATTACCACTCTGGTTTTGGTTTTCGATTGTTCGTAAAGAAATTCGGGATAAGAATAAATTTTTAGACCCAATTCTTTTGCTTTTGCCAGTTCGGGATTATCTTGATGAGCGTGCATTCCAAGGATTACCGCATCAATATCAG
>JASLCD010000018.1 GCA_030146295.1 Chryseobacterium sp. | reverse complement strand
GCTCAGTTGGTAGAGCAATGGATTGAAAATCCATGTGTCCCTGGTTCGATTCCTGGAGAAACCACTTCAAAACCTCTAATTCAGTTTAGAGGTTTTTTTGTTGTTATCAACCTGTGGATTTCTTCATTTATACTTCAGGATTGAAGGAAACTGCAAAATATTGATAAATCTATGTGAGGGTTATTCGCTTGACCAATTTAAATCCATCGGTGACAGAAATTCTCCGTTTTGATAGTATGGATGGTGTGTTAAAAAGTTGGGAAAGAAAAGATCAATTTCATTTCTCAAAACAAGAAACAAGATCATTTGTTCAGCCAGCTCAGGCATTCAGCGATCTGCATTTTACTGATGAATACTTCAGCATTCACTTCCGGTTCGGGAAATAATTTAAGTTCTACTTTTTGACTTGAATGCTTGATAATCTCAGTAACCGCTTCTTTATTGATGATAAATTTACGGTTTATTTTAAAGAAAATTTCTGGATTCAGCTTCTGAATAATATCTTTAATGGTATCATCATAGATATAGGTCTGATGATCTTTTGTAGTAAGGAAAAGGTATTTCCCGGATGCAAAAAAATAAGCGGTGTTATGCTCGTCTATTGATTTAAGCTTATTCCCTTCTCTCACCATAAAACGTTTCATTACCTCATCGTCTGCCTGACGTAAGGAAGAAATGGATTTAAGGACCGGCTCCGGATCAAAATTGTTTCTTATAGAAATAAACTTCTGTAAAGCTTTATGCAGATCCTCTTCTTCAAAAGGTTTCAGAAGATAATCAATGGTAAAATGCCGGAAGACTCTCATGGCATATTCATCAAATGCAGTTATGAAAATAATCGGGGTGAAAAGCTCTACCTGTTCAAAAATCTCCAGACTCATACCATCACCCAGATGAATATCCATAAAGATAAGGTCTGCAGAATCTTTTTCAAAAAAATCAATTGCCTGTTTTTTGGAACGAAGAACTACCGTCTCTGTAACAGGGACTATGCTCTGTGTATCTAAAAGATTTTTCAGATAATTCACAGCCAGCAGTTCATCTTCTATAATGGCAATTTTCATAACGATACAAAAGTACAAAAAAACCGCTGAAACAATTAAGTTCAAGCGGTTTCCTCTGTATTGAATTTGATATGAAGTTCTATAGATTAGGATTATTCTTCTTCGCACTCATTGGATATTCAATGGTATATCGCGGATCATTCTGCTGAAGAATATATTCCTTGCCACTGATTGTATGGCTTATTTTTTTCTGATTTGCTCTTCTTAAGTCGAACCATCTTTGTCCTTCCAAAGCAAATTCTCTGAATCTTTCATCAAGGATAAAGTTCATCAATGCTGTAGAATCCATTGAAGACACTGCATTTTGTACTGAAGTGTATCCGTCCGGAGTATATCTGTTCTTTAATACTTTGAGAAGTGTTTCCTTCGCTTCCGTCAGTTTGTTCAGCTTTAATAATGCTTCAGATTTTATAAAGTACTGCTCTGCCGTTCTGAAAGACACTTTGAACTCTAAGCTACCTCCTTTAATAACTTTATACTTACTACCATTTTTTTCAAAATATATGCCAAACCTTTTATCTGCAGCAGCATTGTAAGAAGAAATAAGTTCCGGAGCCGCAAAAGATAAGTTCTTTATAGAGTTATCCCATGTATTATCCAAAGCCATGATAGATTCCGGAGAAGCATAATGGTTGGGAGCTGTATTTACGGTATTCAAATTGCTAAGCTCTCCCTTTACTGCCAGCACCTGATCTGCATAGTTTAAAGCTTTGTTCCAGTCTCCTTCATATAGAGCTGCCCTTGCTTCAAAAGCCAGCAATGCAATTTTTGAGAATCTGTAGTTCACTCCTGTTGCCTGCTTCTGCTCTACCATCAGACCTTCTGCCTTTTTAAGATCTGAATGAACCTGATTGTATACTTCCTGTACTGAAGATGGCTTCAATACCTGCTCAAGATCAATTTCAAGATTGATCGGAACTCCTCTGTCTGCAGAAGCCGTAGCACTGTTGTATGGTTTTCCGTATAGATTCACCATATCAAAATACAGATAAGCACGAAGAGCATATGCTTCTGCTAAAATCTGACTCTTCTCAGGAGAATCCTGCATTGTTTTACTTCCTTCATTGATAATCTGGTTCAGATAGAAGTTCACAGAATAAAAACTTACCCATGGAAATTCTGTAGAAGCCGGATCGGTATTGGCATCTTTCCACATTGCAATTTCACGGTATGAAATAAAATCTGTGGAATTATCATCAATATTCACCTCATCGGTACGAAGTGCTACCAGAGATTTGTGAACAGGATATTTTGAATAAGCAGATGTAAGTACTTTTCTATAGTCTTCAGTAGTGGTAGGAATAACCTTCCCTTCGGGCTGAATATCTAAAAATCTGTCGCATCCGATATTGATAAAGCTGATTGCGGCAAGTGCGATGATTGTTGTAATTTTTCTCATTTTTCTCAAGTTTTAAAAAGAAACATTAAATCCTACCGTCACCGATTTGGTGATAGGCTGTGCATAAATATTACCATACGTTTCCGGATCGAAATATCCTTTATATCCATTGCTGAATACAAACAGGTTACGTCCTTCAACACTCAGCCTCAAGCTGCTGATTCCCATAGGATTTGTAAATTCTTTAGGAAGTGTATACCCTAAACGGATACTGCTGATTCTGATATAACTGATCTCTTTTGCCCATACATCCAGTAAGCTGTAGGCATTTGAACGGTTTCCGGCAAACCATTTATTGGCCATCCATCCGTCCGGATTTGCGTCCATATCAGGACTTGTAATTCCCGGAAGAGAACCACCTGCTTCATAGATATCTCTTGTATAGTTTCTTCCTCTGTCAAACTCCATACCGCGGTAAGAAGGTGTTCTCATTACCGTCTGCTTCAGGTTGAATGTTGCAGAGATGGTAAGGTCAAAATTACTTACTTTGAATGTGTTGATGATACCTCCTGTAAATTTTGGATCTCTGTCTCCTACATAAGTAAACAGACTTCTAAGCTCAGCGTTTGAAAGTTTCGTATCTACCAGCTGCCCCGGAAGGAAATCTGCATACACATCATATAATTTAAAGAATTCTGCTGCTGAAATCTTCTGATCTCCTTTCCAGAATAATGGGTTTCCGTGTTCGTCCATTCCTGCCGTTTTCAAAGCAAAAACAGCATTTACAGGAAGTCCCTCTCTAGATGGAAGCAATGAGTTATCACGTGGCTGCTCACTCAATACTCTACTTTTGTTATGAGCAAAGTTGATGGTAGTAGTCCATTTGAAATTATCATGATTGATGTTTCTGGTAGATATTGCCAATTCAAATCCTTTATTGGTCAAGCTTCCCCAGTTCATCATTGTATATTCGAATCCTGTTTCAAGAGGAGTTTCTTTCATACTGATCATGTCCGTTCCTTTTCTGCTGTACACATCAGCGGTAAGGCTTACACGATTGTTGAACAATCCTAAATCAAGCCCTAGGTTCGTGTTGGTTGTTTTTTCCCATCTCAGTTTATCGTTCGGAGGGCTAAGGACATTGATAATTGCTTCTTTTCCTCCCGGAAGAATTGTTGCATCATTGTATTCACCAATAAAGAAGGGTGAAGTATTTCTGTCGATATTTCCCTGAAGTCCATAAGATGCTCGCAGTCTAAGGTTAGATACTGCAGAAATATTTTTCATGAAGTCTTCCTTCGTTACCAGCCATGATCCGGAAACGGCCCATATCGGAAGATATTTATATTTTTTATTCACCCCGAACAGGTTGGTTCCGTCATATCTTACACTTCCGAAGAATGTATATTTCTGATCGTAGGTATAAGATGCCGTAGCAAACATAGAGGCATAAGCATTCTCTATAGGAGCTGCCTCACGGTATGTTTCATATCTTTTATCTGCTGCAAAACCTGAATTTGGAAAAACTATTGCGGTAGCTCTTCTGGTCTTTGGATCATATCCGAAAGCTCTTGTGATAGTGGTATTATCCTCTGTTTTACGGATTTCCGTACCTGCCATCAAATCAATTTCATGTTTTGAATTGATCTTTGTGCTGTATGCCGCCTGCAATTTCCAGTTGTACTGGAAGAAGTCATTATCCCAGTTTTGTTTCACAGCACCAGCAGGTAGAAAGTAATTGTATTTACCGTCTTTGTAATAACGGGTATTTTCTTTCATTTTTCTGGTGAAGTAGGTATTCTCTGCTGCAAACTTCTCTGTTTTATTAGCATCATACTGAAGACCTAACTGAGAGGTAAATCGTAAACTTTTTGACGCTTTATATTCTAAATCTAAAATCGCTTTCAAAGAGTTATTTTTCAGTGAATAGTTTGTATTTTCTCTCTCTTCAAGGAAATTGAAAGGAATATAACGATCCTCAAAACCATCCATATCTTTATCATAATTGTAGCTTCCATCGGCATTGAAAGGTTTCAGATAAGGATTGGCATTTCTTGAATAATTAACAGGGTTGATTGAGGCATCAGCATCCGTTACAAAAGATGTACGCTCACTTTGCGTTCCGAAAATAGAGATTCCTGCATTTAACTTATCGCTTAATTTATAGTTGTTTTTTAACGTCAGGTTATAACGCTTAAAACCTGTACCGATAGTTGTTCCCTCTTCATCATAGTATCCCAGGGAGAAATAGTAATCTGCACGGTCACTTCCTCCGGAAACACTTAATCCATATTGTTTGTTGATGGCATTTCTGTACAACAGTTTGCCCCAGTCTGTATTGTTGTTTCTTAAACCGTCTATTTGCTGGCGTGTGAATGAATTCAATGCACCAAAGCCACCGTTTCTGAAAGCATCAAGCTGGCTGTTCTGTGTTAAAATTCTCATCACTTCTCCTTTGTCGGCACGGTAAGTAAGATCTGCACGCTTGGCAAGCATCAGTTCCAAATCTACTTTTTCAGAAGCATTCAAAAGGTTCAGCTTATCAAAGTCAGGGCGTGAGGTAACGAATGTATCGGCAGAGAAGTTCAGTTTCAGACTTCCTTTCTTTCCTTTTTTCGTCGTAATGGAAATTACTCCATTGGCAGCTCTTGCACCATATATTGCTGTTGCTGCAGCATCTTTAAGAATGGTAATATCCTCAATATCATTAGGGTTCAATCCTGCGATAGAGAAGTTCTGAAGCTGATCAATATTATCTTTATCAGTAAAATTCGGAACATCATTTCCTTCCAGCGGAAGACCGTCAATTACCCATAGCGGATCCTGAGGACCGGAAAGAGAAGCTGTACCTCTGATTCTGATTTTCGCGGGACTTCCCGGAGCTCCGGTTTCAGGAGTTACTGCCACACCGGCAATCTGCCCTGCAAGCATTTGGTCTACACTGGCAACACCAGCCTGGCTGATGTTGTCCATTTTCACTGTAGAAACCGCTGAGGTCTGCTTACGTTTTTCAATTTTCTGGTAACCTGTGATGATTACTTCCTGAATTTTATTTTTATCTGTAACCTCAGAAGTCAGTCTGATTGTATAATTAGTCTGCCCTTCATTAAGTTGATACACTCTGGATTCATAGCCTGGAGAACTTACCAATATAGTTTTTGTATCTTCAGGAATTTCCAGGATGAATTTTCCGTCCTTATCGGTCACTGTACCTACTGATACACTTTCGATAATTCCTGCCAATTCTGTTTTTGTTGAGACCGATTGGGTCTCTATTTTTATAGATGCACCGGTAATAACGTGAGAAGTATTTCCATCTTCTATTTTTCCGGTGATGGTTTTCTTTTGCTGGGCCATTGCTATATTAGCAGCCAAAAGAGGTAAAAGTATTAGAGTTTTTTTCATTGCCGTTTATTTGTTTAAAGCCTCTTGAATACGAATGATTAAGTCTGTGTAGTGCGCTCTGGAAGCGTCATCACCCCTGTATCTTGTTCTGTCCAGTAAGTCCAGAACCTTCTGAAGTTCTGCCCTCTTGTAGGTCGTTACTTCAGATACTCTTTTCATGGATGAATAATTGATATTTCTCAAACCGTGATCATCTTCATGGAAATTACAGATGGTCGGGATGTTCAGAGTATCATCTACTTTCAATCCTTTCACCGCTGTTTTCTCAAATAATTTATTCACCGAAACAATCAGGGCATCCACATAGTTTTTCTGAGTCATTTTTTCAAGCATCGTCAGGCTTCCCCTTTTGCTAAAAATGGCAGTTCTCACCTGATCAAATAAATTTTCAACAGTATAAATCTTTTCTTTTGATCCGGAGACCTGATGCTTCAGCTCATTTTCAAGCAGTCTCAGCAATCGGTCATCCATAAACAGGGAATAGATATTTGCATACTGCATTCCTCTTGCCATGGTATATGGTGTCTGCTCGAACGGCCCCATTGGTGAATCTTTAACCGGGTATGTTTTTTCTGTAATCGGATTAAAGAATAACCATTCCGGAAGGTTGATAGCATTTTTGATAAGATAATCAACAGCTCTGGTCTGTATTTCAGCAGGAACTGCTTCGTAAGCTTTCTTTTTGTTGCCAAAAACCGTATTATTCAGATAAATTCCTCCAACATTCGCCATCACATGACCTGTATACAGATCCCATTGTCCGATAGCTCCCATATACAGTTTTCCAGCATCTGTATACTCTTTACCATCTTCATATGTCCATTTTAAAAGATTATTAACCACCACTTTCAGGTTTTTCATTCCGTACTCACTGGCTTTCATGGCATCGTCCCCTAAATCTTCAGACTGAGAACGTGGATCGATAGTTTCCAGGTAACTCTGCTGCTCACCATAGAAATACATCGGGTCATCTTCATGTTTTTCAATTAAGTTTTTCAGCGCTTTTTTCTCTACGAATTCATCCGGATACCAACGATATCCCCAGTCTATGGCATATTTGTCGTAAAGACCAATTTTCGGAGTGATCGCTGTAACGCCATCTTCCGGCTGAGCAACGTAATTGTAACGTGCATAATCCATAATGGAAGGTGCTGTCCCCCCCATCTTGTCTGTAAATTCTTTTGAACGGAGAGATTCTACAGGAAAGGCAAAGGAAGCCCCCATGTTATGTTTCAATCCGAAAGTGTGTCCTACCTCATGAGATGAAACAAAACGGATCGCTTCACCCATATGCTCATCACTGAATTTATTTCCTCTGGCCTTCGGGTCAATAGGTCCTGTCTGAATTCTCATCCAGTCATGAAGAGAAGTCATTACATTATGCCACCAGATGATATCTGCTTCGATAATTTCTCCACTTCTAGGATCTACTACAGAGGGCCCCATTGCATTTGACTTTGGCGAAGCGGCGTAAGTAATTACAGAATATCTTACATCATCAATATCAAAATCTTCATCTTTTTCATCCGGCATTTTCGCAATCACTGCATTTTTGAATCCTGCCTGCTCAAACGCCGCCTGCCAGTCATGTACTCCGGCAATGATTTTTTCACGCCATTGTTTTGGGGTTGCCGGATCGATATAATAAACGATCGGTTTTTTAGGCTCTACAAGTTCACCTCTCAAATATTTTTCTTTGTCTTCGTCTTTGGGCTCAAGGTTCCATTTGGTAATGAAGAATTTTTCATCCATTTTCTGCTGGTTGTCGTTAAACGACCAGTGTTTTTCAGAGAAAAATCCAACTCTTGAATCGGCAACTCTTGGTTTCATCGGTATTTTAGAAAGCAGAACCAGATTGGTAGTAACACCTAAGGTTACAGGCAAATCTACCCCGCCCTCATTTACTGAAGTAGACAATTGAGACTTCACCACAAGGTTCTTGGGAAATGTCTTCACTCCTTCTATATAAGAAAGGCTTGATTTCACAGATCCTCCCAGTCCTACATTGGCTAAAACGTCATTGAAACTCTTCTGATTTCCATCAAAAACTTTATTAACTTTGATTGCCACTGCTGTAGAATCACTATTTTGAGCTTCAATATCAAAGACTTCAATCACAGATTCTGAGAAGTTATCTTTTACAGATTTTGTAATAGCGTCATTTTTGGGGGAAGACACTTTAGGAACCACTGTTTTTACCCATACCTTTTTAGCTACGGGATCACGGTGAAAAGAAATGACCTTATTTTCATAATTCATTCCTTTGTTCAATCCTGCCTCATTCACCTGCATTGGTACCTGAGAAAGTTTGTTTACCACCAAAAACTGACGTCCCATCAAACTGTCAGGAATCTCAAAATAAATATCCGTTTTTACCTGTATTGTATTAAAAAGTCCCTTTTTATAAGTTCCTTTTTTGATCAGGTCTTCAATTTTTTTTGTTTTCTTTGATGAGGAAGTTTCTGTTTTATCAGTTTTGTCTTTGTTGACCTTCACTGTATCTTTTTTCTGTGCTATTGCCATTGGTGAAGCCATAGCAAGGCCTAAATACAGTGCCAGTCTGTAATTCTTCATTAAAATAGTCCGATTCATTCCAAATAGTAAATATCTTAGTTTCAGCCAGC
>JASLCD010000002.1 GCA_030146295.1 Chryseobacterium sp. | reverse complement strand
AAATCTATTAATGACATTTCTATTATTAAATTCTAAGGGCTAAAATTATAAAAAAGATTGTATTAATGGATTATTAAGTGGGTTTTATTTAATATGTTAAGCTGTTTTTACCGTTTTTTTCTTTTTTCTTCCCCACCAGATCATGAATCCGGTAACCGGAAGAGAGGCACAGATAAGACTTACAATAAAAGCAATGATCTTGGTAGGAAGTCCTAAAATAGCCCCTACGTGGATATCATAATTGGCACTCACTGC
The DNA here is from genome assembly GCA_030146295.1 of Chryseobacterium sp. Taxonomy (GTDB): domain Bacteria; phylum Bacteroidota; class Bacteroidia; order Flavobacteriales; family Weeksellaceae; genus Chryseobacterium. Next base: position 10,640 of record JASLCD010000002.1, on the reverse strand, counting down.
TTTTTCCCCGAAGTTTTTGTCTTTTGGATCATGCGTGTGAAGCAGTTCTCCCGAATTTTCATCAAAGATTAAGCTGCTGCTTTTATGATAAGAGTAAGAAAGATGTTTCACATACACCTCAAAGTTGGGGTGTTCGTGGTCATCCATATGCGGGTGGCCTAAATCTATCGCAAAACCATAGGAATCCGGATATTTTGTCTGTACTGTATTGATGATTTTATCCAGTGTTCCTTCTGTTCTCAGCTCAATAGGAGCCTTTGTCTTGATATGGGAAAAGTCCGGGTATTTTGTTTCTCCTCCTGAGAAGATTACATAGATCATCGCCTGAACAACAAAGAATGCGTAGAACAATCCTGTAATGGAGAATATAAGGGCAAAAATAGATGCATAGAATCCTAATACATTATGAAGGTCATAGTTCTTTCTTTTCCAGCTTTTAATATTTTTCCATTTGAAGGCAAAACGCTGTTTTCTTGCCGCTTTATTCTTCGGCCACCAGAGAATAATCCCGGAAATCAGCATAATGATAAAGATAATCACCGGAATTCCCACTACATAAGTTCCCCAATCCTGTTTTAGGAGATAGCTCCAGTGGATCATTTTTACAATATTGAAGAATCCGTTTTTCTCATCATACACTCTTAGTACTTTCCCGGTGTATGGGTTTACATACGCCTGTTTATAGATAGGAAACTCATCAAAATAATTCCAGGCATCCGTATTATGCTCGTACCAAAAGAACATGTAAGACATCTTCTTGTCAATAGGAACATTGACCCAGTGAATCGGATATTTTTCCTTGACCTGCGCTGCAACAGCTTTTTCCATCACTCTGATAGGAAGCACCTGTTTTTGCTCAATATTTTGCTCATGATGGTACATGACATCTTTTCGGGTGATGTTTTCCACTTCATCCTTAAAAACATACAATGCTCCGGTAATAGAGATAATAAAGATCAGAAATCCAATTCCCAATCCGAACCAAAGGTGCAGCTTAGCTGACCATTTTTTGAAAAAGCCCGGTTTCTTTTTATGATGATGGTTTTTCTTCATAGAACAGTAAAAAGTAAAGCAAAGATATGCTTTACTTTTTATTTAGATTAATTAAAATTTATATTCGATCATGAATGTCCCTCTCAATCCAAGAGCATTCGTAAAGTCACTGTCTCTTGCAGTCCACCATGAAATGGCTGGCTGATAGACTCTGTTGAAGAGATTTTCAATTCCTAAAGATACTTTCCAGTTGTTGTTCACCTCATAGCTTGATTTGAAGTTGAAAACAGTATAATCCGGAACATATCCTTCACCGTAAGCATACAATCCTGTTTTAGCATTAGGCTCGAATCTGTTTTGCTGGAAAGAATGCAGCATATCAAGACCAACGGATAGAGCAGGAACAGGTCTTGCCTGAACATATGCCAATACTTTAGGGGCAGAAATTCTGCTGTTGTTGATCTTGGTAGAATAATCTCCGTCATCTTTTACAGAGGTAATTCCTTCCATCCAGCTGTAGCTTCCGCCAAACTGGATCCATCTGACAGGGGTAAAGTGTAAAAATCCTTCTACACCATATACAACTTCCGGAGATCTCTGGATCATCAAAGCTCTGTCCGGGCTCTGTACAAATGAAGCTCCTAATTTTGATGTACTCACATAAGACGTCAATTCATAATTAAGCCAGCTGGAAAGTTGTCCTGTTGCTCCCAATTCATAATTGTTGACAATAATAGGTTTGGTTTCCAGACTATTGATTGTTTCAGAAGTTGAGTTTCTCAATATTCTTCCCAATTCATTAATTGAGTAGGCCTGAGAGAAACTTCCGAACAGGTTGATATAAGGTTCAATATTGTAACGTATACCAATATTTCCTACCAATGCATTATAATTTAATTTTCCGCCGGCTACAGGGATACTTTTGGTAAATGTACCATCACTTTTAACAACAGACAGCGTATTGAAATCATCCACATTCACCTTGATGTTTTCGTAACGAAGTCCTCCTTTGATGGTTAATTTCTTAAACAGATCGATTTTTGCCAATACGAAAGGCGCAATATTGGTCATGCTCATGTTCGGAGTCCAGAAACGTCCGTCTTCAAGCTTTTGTACCGTTTCATCATTCAGAATATCAGCTCCGTAGATAATTTCTCCCTGAGAATTAGCTGAGTTCCAAAGTTGAGTGTCAAGATTGAATCTCGCTCCCTTTTTATGAGAGATAACATTAGACTGCCCTCCGTTGAAGAAGGTGTCACTATATCCGTAAACGGTTTTAAAATCCTGATAATAAAGGTTGATATTTAAAGAAGTTCCTGCAAACAGGTTCTTATTATCATAGCTAAATCTGATGTTGTGGTTTTTCGGAGTTCCCTGAGGGGTTGTTTCCAGACCTTTTCCTATTCCTTCTCCAATGGTGGGAGTAATGCCGTATTTACCTGTCTTTAATCCTACATTCAGGTCTGATCTTGAAGAATAACCAATGTAAGATGCTTCGATTCTTTGATTTTCGTTGATATCATAACCTACCTTTAATAATCCATTATAGTTATCCATCTTGGCAATGCTGTAGGTAGGGCTTATCAAAACACCGTCTCCATCTTTTGTATATCCGGTTCTTTCGTAAGCTAATGAAAGGGTATAGTCAAACTTCTTGATCTTTCCAGATAAAAGCTGGCTGGCTCTTACCCCTAAAGTACCTCCATAAGGCTGTCCTGTAAAACCAATCTGTGATAGCCCTGAGATCTTTTTATCTGTTTTGTTTCTTTTCGTAATATAATTGATGATCCCGCCATCTGCACCGTTTCCATAGATGGAAGAAGCACCTTTGATTACCTCAATTCTTTCGATAGCTGAAGGATCAATAGTTCTTAAATCTCTTGCTCCGTTACGAAGTGGAGTAGACTGTGGAATCCCATCAATCAGAACCAACACCTGGCGTCCTCTTAAAGTCTGTCCCGAATTGGAAGTCTGTCCTGAGTTGGTTCCTAAACTGGGAACGGTATACTGCAGGATGCTCGTAATATCTGAATTAACAGTCAGCTGAGACTGAATTTGTTTTTCTCCAACAATGGTGATAGAGCTAGGAACTTCTTTTATGTTTTCCTTTTTTCTGGAAGCCGTCATGACAACTTCATCCACATTTTTGGTTTGTAAACTATCTTTTACCTGGGCAAAAACGGTCGTAGTTCCTAGGCAGGCAGCTGATAAAAGCACTTTTTTCATTATATTTTCTTTCCTTTTTTCTTTCTTTTTCCCCACCAAACCAGAAATCCGGTGACAGGGAGTGATGTACATGTAAGGCCGGCTATAAACCAGATGATCTTTCCAATGATTCCGAAGTAGGATCCGGTATGGATGTCATAATTGGCGTTGGAATATTTCTCGGCAGTACTGAGATTGTGATGAGGTTTATTGGCCAGTAGTTTTCCGGAGTATTTATCAAAGTTGAGGATGTTTCTTTCACTGTATCTTCCATCCATTCCATAAACTGTTACAGGAAGATTTTTCAGTTCTTTTCCTTTTTTATTCTTTCCGTTTAAGGTAATTCTGAAGCTGGAGGATTTTGCGTACAGTTTTTCAGTCTGGGCTGCGGCAAGATCAAAAATTGCTTCATTCTTTGTCATCAGAGAGTCCGGAGATTTTCTTTCTTTTTCTTTGGGAAGTTCCCATGAACCGGATAAAGCAAAAGTAAAGGTGTTTTTTACATAGGGATAAGCAAAATAAAGCCCTGTAACGCTTAATAGTAAGGCAATAAAAGATGCATAGAATCCTAAGATATTATGAAGATCGTAGTTTTTACGCTTCCAGTTTTTTACATTTTCCCAGTTGAACCAAAAACGTCCTTTTCTGGCGTTTTTATTTTTTGGCCACCATAAAATAATTCCTGTTATCAGCATAACGATAAAAAGAACAGTTGGAATTCCTACAGTATACGGGCCCCATTCTGAATTGAGTAAAAGTCCCCAGTGAAGATATTTCAGAATACTGAATATATCATATTTTTCATTGTAAACAGCAAGAATTTGTCCGGTGTACTGATTCACATAGACCAGTTTGTTAATGCGTACCTGCTGAAAATAGTTCCATCCCTTTTTGCTTTTATCATAGTACTCAAACTGGTAGGATTTATTTTTATCCAAAGGAATTTCTACAGCGCTTACAGGATATTTTTCATTAAGTTCTAATGATACTTTTTCACGAAGCAGATGAATAGGTAAAGGTTTTGTTCCGATATCCTCTTTTTTCAGATAAATGGCTTCTTTGCGAAGGGTGTTCTGTATTTCATCCTTAAAAACATATAAAGTCCCTGAAAGAGAGACTATAAATACAATGATGCCAACAGATAAACCAAACCACAAATGCAATTTGGCAGACCATTTTTTTGAAGGAGCTTTCTTTTTATGGTGATGCTTTTTTCTCATAGCAAAAAGTTAACCCCATGAGGGGCTAACCTTTGATTTTTTAAAATTTATATCCGATTGATAATCTCCAGTTACGCGGAGCATTGTAGATCCATGCATATTCGCCGGCATCTCCTCTGTAGCCGCTGTACAATTTTCTGTTAAGGACATTGTTCAACATTAAATTGACATCAAATTTCTTAGCAACATAGGAAACCCCGAAGTTGGTATCAAAATAATCCGGAAGGCTCTGATCTTTTGTGGCACTTACTCCATACCAGGACTGTCTTCCTCCCTGATACTGATAACCGGCTGAAATACCGAACCCTTTCATAAGACCATTTTCAAATCTATAGTTGATCCATGTATTTTGTACATTTTTAGCATTACCCGGAGACTGGATTCCAATTCTTGTAGGATCTGTGTCTTTAACGGTTTTTGCGTCTGTATACGCATAGTTGATGATAATATTCAACCCTTTGATGATTTCCCCTTTGATATCGGTTTCGATACCTCTTGCTCTTTGCTCACCGGTAGCAACCTGAAAAGCAACCCCATTGTTTTCGTTTGGATTTCCTGCTACAAGAATATTTTGTCTTCTGATTTCGTAAGCAGCAAAAGTGGTATTCCATTTTCCTCCAAACCAGTCTTTTTTCAATCCGAATTCAATATTCTGTCCTCTGAAAGGATCTGTAATCAATGTCTGATGAATTCCTGTTCCGGATTGTGGTACGAAGGTTTTATCATAGATCCCGTAAGCAGAGAAGTTTTCATTGATAGAATAACTAATTCCTACTCTTGGTGTAAATTCTCCTGCTTCATCCGGTACGATAGGTGTACCTGGGCTTAGATTAGGATATGCAGAATAAGTTTTACCGCTTGTATATCTTCCTGCTAATGTTAATCTTAACTTATTATTAAACATTTCAATCTGATCCTGAGCGTAATAAGAAGTATATTTTACACCCTGATCATTATAAAACGGAGCAGAAGTGTTTAATGTATAAAAGTCAGAAGAAGGAAGTTTTGAAGGATCTACTCCATAATTTACATCATAAATATTAATAGGGAATGGTCCTCCGGCAAAAGAAGAAAAGTCTGCATTATACTTTCTGTCTCCGTAATCAAATCCGGCGATAATTTTATGTACAATGTTTCCTGTGTTAAGCTTACCTCTTACATACGTCTGGAAAATATGATTTTTTCCTTTTGCCTGCCAGTTGCTTAATGTTCGGTTTAAAACATCTTTATTATTAGGATCAAATGTTCCCCACCAAGAACCTCCGTCATAGTTCAGGTCCATATAAGCATACTGTGTACTCCAAACCCAGTCTTTGAAAAGTTTCTGGTCTAAACTTAAGAATAAACTCTGATCTTTTACTTCAGTTTTCTTGAAGTTCGGGTCATTAAAGTTGGTATGTACATTCAGGGATGCATATCCGTCGTTAGACATCAGATAAGCTCCCGGCTGATTGAATTTTAAGTATTGATAGTTATACTGAGCCGTAAATGTAGTGCTCTTTGTAGGTCTGAAAGTAATGGAAGGGGCAACAATGATTTTGCTTGTTTTATCATTTTCCACCCAAGATTTATTAGAGCTTCCCATCAAATTAATACGGTAGTCTAAAACCCCTTCTTTTACAAGAACTCCGTCCAGATCAGCTTCACCTCTGAAAAGATTATAGCTTCCCGTTGTGAAACGCACACTGTTGGCAAATTTTCCGGTAGGTTTTTTTGTAACCACATTATAAAAACCTGCAGGATCTCCCATTGAGCCCATAAATCCGGCAGGACCTTTTACGAACTCTATTCGGTCAATAATAGAGGCATCAGGGTTGATAGGTCCCCATGTGGACGAAACATTCATTCCATTCATAAAAGTAGCAATGCTGGCCCCTCTCATGAAAACATTGGAATACACATTATCCCAGTGTTCTACTTTTCTGGCACCACTTACGTTACGAACAATACCTTCTGACATGTTCAGGGTCATCTGGTCAGCAAGAACCTGAGAACTCACCGACTGTACATTCTGAGGAAGCTCAAGAATCGGAGTCTGAATTCTCAATGAGCCTGAAACCTCATTCAGTTTATATTTCTGATAATATCTTCCGTTAACAACTACTTCTTCAATATCGTTGGATTTGATGGTGTCTTTTTTTTCCTGTGCAAAATTGAACATGGAAGTTAATAATGCAGCTCCTATTGTTATTCTTTTCATTGTTTATAAGGGGAATAAATTATTCTAACAGTTTAAAATTTATAAGTAAAGCTTCCTAATACGTTCGCAAGTGCCTGAGCATTGGCCGTAGTATATCCGCTCCAGTAATGTTCGTTGGTAAAGTTGTCTACTTTTACCCCGATTCTGAATTTTTTAGTGTCATAAAATGCATTAGCATTCAGTACCAGATATTTTGGAAGGATGAAAGTACCCATCGTCGTAGAGTTCACAATCTTGTTGTCGCTCGCATAGTTTCCTCCAACTCCGAACCCTAATCCTTTTAATTTTCCGTCAAGGAACTGGTAGCTTGCATTGAAGTTAACCAACCATGGAGATGATGCCGTAGCAGGTCTTCTTCCGATTACCGTTTCATCAGCTTCGGTATATTTCATATCGTTGTAGCTTACTCCTGCGATTACAGAAAACCCTTTGATCAGATAAGCATTTGCTTCCAGTTCTACTCCCTGGCTTCTTAATAAACCTGCCTGATTTTGTACAGCCTGTCCTGTTCCTGTCATTTCACCCGTATTCAGAAGGGTATTTTTTACCTGAATATTGTAGTAGCTTAAAGTTGTAGTAACTCTTCCTTTGATAAGATTTGTTTTGATTCCTCCTTCAAACTGGTTGGCTCTTTCAGGAGTTGAAAGCGTTACATTTCCAGCTTTGTCTGAAGTATAATATCCGTTGACAGTAAAGCTATTCTGATAATTTCCAAATACGGATAATTTCTCAGGAAGAATTTGATAAACTAGGCCAAATTTTGGTGACCACGCTCCCTGTTTGTATTCTGCTGTTTTATTTTGCCCTACCTGGCCGCCTCTGTAGTTATTCGTTTCGTATCGTACTGAAGTAAGGATATTAAGACCGGTTATAGGAGTAATTACGTTGGAAATATAACCGCTGTAAGTATCTTTTTTACCAGCACTTATGTAGGTGTTGTTTTTCTCAAAATCAGGTTGTTTTCTCAGATTGTCATACATTGCCCCCAATGTCTGTCCGTTCATATTGGTATAGTCTGTACCTGTGAACGAAACCCAGTCAAAGTTGGTAAACATAAAGTATTGATTGTCATTCAGTCTCATATAATCGAAACCGGCAACCGTTCTGTTTCTTACGCTTCCGATATTGAAATCAAAATTAAAGTTCTGCTGAATCTGGAAATAAGTTCTTTTGCTGTCTTTAGTCGACTGGTCAGCTCTTACTACTCCCAATTCTGTATCTGTAGGAACTCCTGTTACCATACCTTTGGGAGCAAAATAGAAGTATGGATTAAACCCATCTGAGTAAGAATATGAAGTACTTACGTTTGTAGAGGACTTGATATGTTCGTTAATCTTATAGTTAACCTGTCCAAAGAAGTTTCTTGCTTTACCGACGGTTTTAAGACCCTCACCTGTGTAAGATTGCTTATAGTGGTAACCTAGCTTTTCCAACTTATCCATGCTGTCTGCACCAAGCTGTGCACTTGGAACATAAAAGAAGAAAGCTGTTTCAGGATAAGAATTGGTTTCAAACATTTCCAGTTCAGCATTGATCTCTAAATTATCCGTAGGACGGTAAGTAATAGATGGAGTGAATGCATAGAAAGAATTCTTTGCATTGGTTCTCTGGAAAGTTCCCTGGTTGGTATAGGCCGTATTTAATCTGAATAATAATTTTTTATCTTTCGTAAGCGGAGCATTCACATCTGCCTGTACTCTGTAGTAATTATAACTTCCTCCTGCCAGTGAAACAGCACCTGCAAAAGTTTCAAAAGGTTTTTTAGTTACTCTGTTTACCACTCCTCCATAAGAAGTCACATTACTTCCGAATAAAGTAGCAGAAGGGCCTTTTAACACTTCAATTCTCTCCACGTTAATGGCATCCATAGACGTGGTAATAGGTGCTACCATACCATTTCTGATAGAGTTTCCGGCCACAAAACCTCTTAAGTTAAGATAAATACCTCCGTCTCCTGCTCTGTTGGTAGCGCTCCACATTTTCTGAGCACCTGCTACATTTCTGAAAGCATCATCTACGGTAAATAGCAATTGATTTTCCAGAACTCCTTTGTCAATAGAAGAATATACCTGTGGATCCTCTATTGCTTTCAAAGGCATTTTGTTTGAGTATTCACTGTCTTTCTTTACATATGTATTGATGATTACTTCGTCAATGCTTTTTGTGGTTAATGAATCTTTTTTTTGGGCAGAAACCAGCATTGTTCCCAGTGCGGAAGCACAGATCAGTACATTTTTCATGAAAGTCAAATTTTCTGCAAATATATTATTTTTAACTGTTCTAAATAAATAATAACATTGATATTTATCATAAAATTATTATATACTGAATAACAAAAAACCGCTCTGGTCAATGCCAGAGCGGTTTTATATGATATTATTAAAATTTTCTTAAGCCGGGATTTCTCCTTTATATAAGAAAGAAATAATTTCTTTGTTTAGTTTGTCGATCATTTCACTGAATAAGTGGAAAGATTCCTGCTTATAGATCACCAACGGATCTTTCTGCTCGTAAACAGCTCCCTGAGAAGATCTTCTCAAGTCGTCCATCTCACGAAGGTGAAGCTTCCAGTTTTCATCGATGATTGATAATGTGATATTCTTTTCAAAATCGTTCACCAAACTTTCACACTGAGTATCGTAAGCTTCCTTAAGATCTGCTACAATAGTCATTGTTTTGTGTCCGTCTGTAAAAGGAACCTGGATCATTTTGAACATTGAACCCTGATTTTGGTATACATTCTCAATGATTGGGAATGATTTTTCTTTCAACAGGTTCAGCTTCATTGCGTAATCTTCCTGAGCAGCTTTGAATAAAATATTCGTCAGATCCTGAACGGTTTTATTATTAAAATCACTTTGGGAAACCGGAGATTCCATGGTGAATGTTTTAATGATTTCGTATTCAAAATCTTTATAATTTCCGGTCGCTTTTCCTTTCGCAACGATAGAATTGGCAACATCAAAAATCATATTGGTGATATCATACTTCAGGTGATCTCCGAATAGAGCATTCTTTCTTCTCTTGTAGATTACGTCACGCTGCTTGTTCATTACGTCATCATACTCAAGAAGTCTCTTTCTTGTTCCGAAGTTATTTTCTTCTACTTTTTTCTGTGCTCTTTCAATAGACTTGCTGATCATAGAGTGCTGAATAACTTCTCCTTCTTTATGACCCATTCTATCCATCATTTTAGCGATTCTCTCAGAACCGAACAAACGCATCAGGTTATCTTCAAGAGATACATAGAATTGAGAACTTCCCGGATCTCCCTGACGTCCTGCTCTACCTCTCAGCTGTCTGTCAACACGTCTAGAGTCATGTCTTTCAGTACCAATAATCGCTAAACCTCCTGCTTCTTTTACTTCCTTAGATAGCTTAATATCCGTACCACGACCTGCCATGTTGGTTGCAATCGTTACAACTCCCGGCTGTCCTGCTCCAGCTACAATCTCAGCTTCTTTTTTGTGAAGTTTCGCGTTCAGTACCTGGTGTGGGATCTTTCTTAATTGAAGTGCTTTTGATAGTAATTGAGAAATTTCAACAGAAGTAGTACCTACCAATACGGGTCTTTTCTGTGCTGTTAAATTTTCAATTTCCTCTATTACAGCATTATATTTTTCTCTGTTAGTTTTGAAAACTAAATCTTGTTTATCATTTCTTAAAATTGGACGGTTGGTAGGAATTACCACAACATCCAGTTTGTAGATTTCCCAAAGCTCTCCTGCCTCAGTTTCTGCAGTACCAGTCATCCCCGCAAGTTTGTTGTACATACGGAAATAGTTCTGAAGCGTCACTGTTGCAAAAGTTTGAGTAGCAGCCTCAATTTTTACATTCTCTTTTGCTTCAATAGCCTGGTGAAGACCGTCAGAATAACGACGTCCCTCCATGATACGGCCTGTCTGCTCATCAACGATTTTTACTTCACCATCAATCACTACATATTCATCATCTTTTTCAAATAATGTGTAAGCTTTCAATAGCTGGCTCATTGTGTGAACACGTTCAGATTTTTCAGCAAA
>JASLCD010000435.1 GCA_030146295.1 Chryseobacterium sp. | reverse complement strand
AAAAATATAGTAGCTTCAAATATTGGATATAAAAAAAGTCCTTCAAAACTGAAGGACTTTTAAGTTTGTATCATTTTTAGAATCCGCCTCCGGAATCTCCGAATGTAAATGTGGCAGAAATACCTGCTCTTACTGTAGACAGCGGGAATGCTGTAGAGATCTTATACTTTGAGGTCATCTGTTCATAGAACACTCTCAGGTTCAGATTCTCAGAAACGTTGTAATCTGCGGACAGTTTAATGTTCATTAATCTTTGTCCTCCCGTAACCTGGGCATCGTTCAACAGGATATTCATAATGGATGTTTTACTGTCTCTTAATGAAATATCACCTCGGATATTTAGGTCACTTCCTTTTCCTCTTGTTCCTCTACCTCTGATATTGGCTGTTCCCAGTCTGAAGTTTCTGACAATATATCCAAGTCTTACTACATATTCCGTATTGGCATCTTCGGTAAGCGTTTGGTTGACTAATCCCAGTACCATCATTCTGGTTTTATTGTACTGGATCCCGAACTGCATATTGTTTCTCATGGTAACATCTACTCCGATAAGTGGTGAGAAAGATTCTACGTATCCTACCTGTGCAAATGTATATGGATTGATTTTGTCTCCTGCGTTTTTGATTACATTCCCTAAATCATCCACTGTCTGATAATATCCGTTCGGGTTACCGTGATAATCTACATTGCTTTGAATACCTGTTGCTGTATAAGTAGCTGTATAGCCATGTAAGATATCAAACTTGGTGAACTGTCCACTGATTATAGGAATATTTTTTAGTCCCGAATACGTAATTCTCCAGTTTGGTAACGGGAATCCTGCTTTTTTAGGATTAGTCATCGGGGTTACAGATTTTCCTTCCATAGCTGCTCTAAAAGCAGGAATCAATACATAGGCATTCCCAATACTGTAATGCTGTGCAAATCCATTGTTGTCTAATACGGCTCCCGGACCTCCCAACTGTTGTGAAAGTGCTCTTGCATTTTCTCTGATAGCCTGGTAGACTGCCTGTCCATCTTTAAATGACGTGCTAAGAAGTACAGCAGAGTTGGAATACGTTATCATTTCGCTGGCAAATGTAAAGTTAGGATCTGAGACTCCATTATTGGTATAATTAAATCCTGTATGTGAGAAGTTACTGTTAAAGGTATGCAGCACATTAAGATCAACTCTTAAATCGTTCATCGGCATCATCTGTAAATCTGCCCTCAATTCTTTGGTAGACATTCTTACATATGGGTCTGTCATATAATTGGAGCCACTCACCCATCCGTTTTCCATTACGGTTCTTCTGATATCGGCCTGTGATCCTAAAAGGAATCCGATTGTAGGACCTCCCAGCGTCTGTCCTGATCCATACCAGTTGGGTGCGGATAACAATCCCGGAAGTACTGTCCCATTGGTTTCATTATAGCTTACATTCAACTGTTTGAAAGAAGTAAGGAAGAATGCAGCACTTTGCAGTGGAGTAAGTTTATTTTTAAACTTATACTGTTTGTATCTGTATCTGTTCTTCTCCCACTGTTTTGTATACACATTGTTCAGAGAATCCATCTCCTGTCTTCGCTTTTGAAGCTTGGCATTTATTTTTTTGAAATAATTAAACTGCCCGAAAAACTTAGGAAGGTCTGCTGAAGCTGTTGCCTGAATAACGTTGGTGTTCTGCCCTATAGATCCTAAACTCGCAGGCTGGTTGGTAGTTGGATCTACGAATCCAAGCAAGGAAGTAGATCTTGCTGCCCAGTTATAGGTAAATCCGTACCCTACTTCTGCATCAATGAAATCAAGGTAAGGCAGATACTGGAACGGTAATTTATAATTCAGCTGTGCTCTGTGATTATACAACACTGGTCTTCCGGCTCTGAATACGTTTCCGAAGATCGATTTGTTGTCCATCGAATTTACATCCAGATTATCATTAAGAGTTCTGGTTGCGGAATTGATTTCAAGTTTCAATGATTTCGTAAAATTAAATCCTAACCCATACTGCCATCCAAAGAAGAAGTTTCTGTTTCTGATGGCATCAAAGTCACTATTCATATTTCCGTTCAGGATCGCTTCCACGTTTCTGAACTCAAGTTCGTTGTAATTTCTGTCGATTTCGGTTCTGAAAGATATTCTTGTAGGAATCGGATTAAAATTGAATTCTTTAACCCATCTTAAATACTTCGTCGACTTCGCCGTATCACTGATCATTTTGTTGAAAGGTTTGATTACCCACGGTTTGAATGTGTAGTTGTAATCAACATATCCTCTCAGATATTGTCTGTAATTTCTTTTGGTATAAATGTCTCTGAAATAGTCATCGTTATAAACCGCCGTTAACGACACGTTTTCGATGTCATAGAATTTAGGCTTTTTATTTGGATTTACTCTCTCCTTATGCATATTCACGACTCCTATACTTCTCTGCTGAGTATAGGTTCTCGCAACTTTTTTCAATTGCTCCCTGTTGGGTGCCTTACTGAATTCTACGTCGGTATCCAGAGGATTGTATTTCGGATCTTCAATAGTCTGTGAGTAAGAATAGTTTAAAGGAATTTTCACTCCTGTTTTTTCAGGAAGGAATTTATCTACATTGATCGCCGTATTAATACTGAACGCCGATTGGGTAGACTGAGTTCTTTCCGCAGGTTTTGAATCTATATTTCCGAAACCAACAGAGGTATAAGATGCATTGGCGTTAACTGTCGCCAAATCTCCCATATTAAAGTTTAAGCTGGCATTTCCTGCATATCCTCCGTCATTTTCAATTTCAGAAAGGCGAATTTCATTTATCCACAGAACTCTTGTTATAGCAGAACCTCCTCTTACATCAGCGTTTCTTACCCCAATCATAATTGTAGTAATATTTCCTAAACTTGGTCTACCTTTGATATAAATATTTTTATATGGTTCCTGATATACAAGATCCATTGTTCTGTTAGTGATGGCAACACCTGATTTATCTCTTCTGATCTTAGCATCTACAAAGTTCTGAACATCAAAATCAACTTCATTTTCCAGTGGCCAGATTTCCATCGGAGCTGTAGCTGTAGTAGGAGTCATCTTTACTGATGATTCATATTCGTAATAGTTATCAGTGGCATCACTTCCGAAACGGATAAAGAATTTTGTTTTCTCATCAATCCCTGTAATTAAATCTGCAGGATCATGAGCGTGTACAAAAAGCTTCAGCTTTTTATATCTTCTCATATCCAAAGTTGTATTTTTGAATACCCCTCTCGCTTCATTTTTAAGGTCTTTCACTTTCATGTAAAGAGATGCCTCATTTTGTCTCTGAGCTCCTGCGTTTCCACTTAATACCTGTCTGTCAATTCCCGGAGGCAGTACATATGGAGGTTTGTTCAATGCATTCTCCTCAATATTCACACTTCCGATTTCAAAGTTAGGATCTGCCACAGTACCTACCCCTTCTCCAGAAGCAGGAACAGATGAACTGGCAATTGTGTTATTATATTTTCTCCAGTCTGATCTTACAAGATCCATTGTTCCGAATCTTAACGTTGATGTCTGATCAAAACCAGCCAACATTAATCTTGCAAATCTTACATTATTCAATACGGACGGATCTGCATTTCCTTCAGCTTTGTCATAATTTGCAACAGGAATTCTAAACAGATACCATTTCACATCTGCAGACTGTCCGTTCTGAAATGTTGCTTTTACGGTTTTAATATCAACAATATTATTACCCGCTCCCAGTGATAAGCTTGGCTGATCCAGTTTGATCACATACTGATTATAGTTCTCAGTCTGATCCAGGTTATAATCTTTATTGATATCTTCAGCATCCGGAGTTTGTGAAGCTACGTTCAGAGAGTTTGCTTCTGAGTTTCCTTCCGGATTTCTGAAATATTTGTATCGCTCA
>JASLCD010000424.1 GCA_030146295.1 Chryseobacterium sp. | reverse complement strand
TTTTTCATTTTCACAAATTTAAGAATATGCTAAAATATAAATAAATTTGAAATATCTATAATGAAATAATGAATTTTTAAACAAATGTTTGTAAATTAAATAATTTTGGAGTGGTAATCGGCAGTTTGATGATGAAAATCGGGTAGAATATTAAATTTATTTAAAAAAATAGTAGCCATACACATCCAATTTCAATAAAAGCGGGCTAATGCCCGCTTATCCTATAAATCCATAGCGAAGATGGCTTCAGCCAACCTTAGAACGCTATACTGTCATCATTTCAAAAATTAAATCCTGAATTTCTAGTAACTCATCTCCACAATCTTATAAGCATCCTGTGGCGTTAGTTTTTTATACTCTCCAAGACCTAACCAGTTTCTGTCTGTAAAAGCCTTTTCTACCTTTTCAGCCGTTCCTTTAAAATCTTCTGTATACTCAGAAAGTTTGGTTTTGATATGAAGACTGTGGAAGAATTCCTCCAGTTTTCTGATTCCCAGCTCTGCTTTTTCCTCTATCGTTCCGTCTTTTATTCCCCAAACTCTTTCAGCATACTGAGCCAGTTTTCCTTTTTTATCATCAAAATTGTAACGGTAGTGAGATGGAGCAATGATCGCAAGTGTTCTCGCATGGTCAATGCCAAAATATGCCGTCAGTTCGTGACCCATTGCGTGTACTGCCCAGTCTGTAATCACTCCTTTCTGGATGAGTCCGTTCAGAGCCATGGTACAGCACCACATAAAGTTTCCGGCAGCATCGTAGTTGAAATCATCAGCCAACACTTTTGGAGCCGTTTCCTGAAGGCTGATCAGAATGCTTTCTGCAATTCTTTCCTGAAGGTCAGCAGAGGAAGGAGCAGTCATGTATTGTTCCAATACGTGCGTGTAGGCGTCGGTAATTCCGTTGACAATCTGATTTTTTGGAATGGATCTGATTACCTCAGGATCCAGTACAGAAAACTGTGGGAAAAGTCCCGGACCTCCTGATGAAAGTTTTTCATTGGTTTCTCTTCTTGAGATAACATATCCGGAATTCATTTCTGAACCGGTTGCAGGCAGAGTCAAAATACTTCCAAAAGGCATTCCTTCCCCTTCAAAAGTTCTCACGGACTTTCTAAGTATATCCCATGGCTCACCATTATAATTGGCCGCAGCAGAGATAAATTTGGTTCCGTCAATCACAGATCCTCCTCCTACAGCAAGAAGATAAGTAATATTTTTTTCTTTAATAAAGCTTAAGGCATTGATCAGGACTTCATACTCCGGATTAGCAGGAACTCCGCCAAATTCATATACCTCATGATCTTTCAAAGCCTCCTTTACCTGGTCGTAAACACCATTGTTTTTGATGCTTCCACCACCGTAAATCATTAATATTCTTGCGTCTTTAGGTATTTCATTGGAAATTTTAGCGATTTCGCCTTTCCCGAAAAGTATTTTTGTCGGATTTTTAAACTCGAAATTAAGCATTGTTCTAAATTTATTTAATCCAAATTTACGGAATGAAAAAGGAAAATTGAGTTAATGAAATTTTAAAATTGCTATTATTATATTTTATGAAAGCTATTGTCATAGGCAGCTCCTGTTCTTTTTAGCCATACAGCAGTTCCTTCCTCAGAAGATTACGCTTCCGGCGAAAGATATGCTTTTGCTCTCCTGATAAAATGCTCCTTATCCTTCTTGATGTCTTCCAGCAGTTTTTTGCGGTCATCAGGAATAGTGAGATACCGGTCGCCCCAAAGATTAATTTCCACGATGACAGGGATCAGGTCAATTCCTTTTTGGGTCAGAAAATACAGAATTTTCAGTTTGCTGTCAGGGTGGTCTTTTTTTTCAATGATGCCATTATCCAAGAGGTTCTGAAGTTTTGAAGCCAGAATATTCGTTGCGATTTTTTCATCGGCTTTAAGGAATTCTCCATACGTACATTCCTTTTTCAGCATAAGATCTCTTATGATAAGCAGAGACCATTTATCCCCCCACATTT
The DNA here is from genome assembly GCA_030146295.1 of Chryseobacterium sp. Lineage (GTDB taxonomy): Bacteria > Bacteroidota > Bacteroidia > Flavobacteriales > Weeksellaceae > Chryseobacterium. The sequence continues at coordinate 5,809 of JASLCD010000424.1, read as the reverse complement.
CCAGCGAGCAGCTGATCGGGCAGTCGGATCTTTTTTTACTCATTTTGTTAATTTAAAAATAATGCTTGCAAAATGAAAGTGTTTGTTTTAATTTTGCTTTTATTTTGCAAGTAAATTTAATCATAAAAAATTAATAAATCAAATGGATCATTATGACATTGCCGTAATCGGCTCAGGACCCGGTGGATATGTAGCTGCTATAAGAAGTGCACAACTGGGATATAAGACAGCGATTATAGAGAAATATGATACTTTGGGAGGCACATGTACCAATGTAGGATGTATTCCGACCAAAGCTTTACTGGACAGTACCCATCATTATGCAGAAGCACAGCACAAATTCAATGAACATGGTATAAGGCTGGATAAGATGGAACTTGACTTTTCTCAAATGTACAGGAGAAAAACAGACGTCGTTTCAAAAAATACCGGCGGACTTGATTTTCTGATGAATAAAAATAAAATTACCAGACTGAAAGGAACGGCAGGGTTTACCAGTAATGCTGTTGTAAAAATTGTAAACGGATCTGAAGTAAAAGAGATTACAGCGCAACATTATATCATTGCAACAGGTTCAAAACCGTCAAGTATTCTCGGAGTCGGAATTGATAAACAAAGAATCATTACTTCTACAGAGGCATTGTCTTTACGGGAAAAACCAGAATCAATGGTAATTATTGGCGGGGGAGTAATCGGGGTGGAAATGGCCTCTATCTTCAACCGGATCGGGACGAAAGTGACCATTCTGGAATATGCAGATCATCTGATTGCTGCAATGGACAACGAGCTGGGGAAAAATCTTCAGAAAATTCTGAAAAAAGAAGGGATAGACATTCGTCTTAATCAGGCAGTTTATAAAGCGGAAAATAAAGGTTCTGCAGCTAAAGTGTTTTTTAAAGACCAACATGGAACGGAGGGTGAGCTGGAAGCAGATTATGTATTGGTAGCTGTGGGAAGAAGCCCTTATGTAAAAGGTCTTGGCCTGGAAAATACAGACGTACAGCTTGACGAAAAAGGGTTTGTTAAAGTAAATGAAAACAATCAGACTACGGCCTCCAATATTTATGCAATCGGGGATGTTATCGGAGGATCAATGCTGGCTCATAAAGCTGAGGAAGAAGGAGTTCTTGTGGCAGAAACCATTCATGGACAAAAACGTCATATTCATTACAACAGGATTCCCTCAGTCGTATACACCTGGCCGGAAGTAGCTTCAGTAGGGTATACCGAAGAATATCTGAAAAAAAACAATATTGCTTATAATGTCGGGAAATTTCCGTTTTCTGCCAGCGCAAGGGCCAGAGCTTCCATGGATATGGAAGGATTTGCCAAAGTTTTGGTAGATCCGAAGTATGGAGAAGTGCTGGGAGTTCACATCATTGGAGCAAGAGCTGCCGACCTGATTGCGCAGGGTGTTATTGCCCAGGAGTTTGAAGTGACAGCTGAAGATATGTTCCGTATTTCCTATGCACATCCAACCTATTCTGAAATCTTGAAAGAAGCTTATCTGATAGCATCCGGACAGGGAGCGGTTAATATATAAAACAGCACATTAAAAAATTAAACCGTTAAGATTGATGAAGAAGATAAGAGTAAATAATATTTATCTTTGATGGAAAATAAAGGGTATTGCTGAGCAAAATAGCTTAAACTGTTTCCCTTCATCATTCTTACCGGCTTACAATCTTAATGGTTTAAAAATATATCGGAAAATCAATTGAATCGAAGATAAAACACTTGCGCGTTAACGCTTTCCAAACAATAGTTATAAAGCGGAACAGTTTTCATCCTTTGCGTAAATCCCATTGCTTTTTGCCTCTAATTTTCCGGTTTTTCTGTTGATCTTAACCCCAAAAGACTCTTTTGTAGCAGGACAGCCTTTTGACTGCATCAGATACATTGAAATATAATGGTCTGTAATTTTGTAAGCTCCGGTAAAACGGCTGCTGACATCTACCGAATAGCCATATGTTTTGGCCAGTAAAATAGCTTCAGGAAGATTGTCCACGGTTCCTATAAAATCTCTTAACTGCTGCTCATTGGAAAAATAAACAGATCTTTCATTTTTGCAGGCAAGAATATATGAAAAACAGTTGTTACCAATGCACTTCTGGAAGAAGCCTTTTTCAGGAACAGGTTCATTGATGGTCATAAAATCGGGAGCCTGGCTTTCGTAGATAACCGCTTTTTCATAATCCGTGTCATTGCTGAGCACCCGCCAGTATGCATAATCTTTATCAGGAACAACGAAAGGGTAAAGGTAGTCTACCGTATCGAGAATATCAGGGATCTTTTTATAATCATCAGGAACCTTGATCTGGCTGTAAAGCAGATTGGAGAAGATCAGGGAAAATGCGATGATTGCTTTCATAGAGAATGTGTTTCCTGTGCAAATTTAAAGAGAATTATTCCAATACAATTTTATAATATCCTTTTTCATCAGTTACATCAATATTGATACCTTTAAAAGTAAGTTTATTGATTTGATACCCATCACAGGCTCCTTTGAATTCCGATGACTGTATTGAAAAATCAAGGTTTTTAATATTAGAATAAAAGTTATAATTTTTTGTTCCGTTGTAGGCACCTACATTTTCTACAATAACCTTGTTATCTGATGTTTTGGTTAGTTGTACATTCGCATTATTTTCGTCCTGAACCGAATAGGTGGTTAATGTTCCGTTAGCAATAAGATTTTCATTATTGGAATTTACGAACTCAAAAACAATAGGTAATGGGGCATTGTAGCAATCTTTTTCACAAGAGATGAACAAAAGTGTTATGAGTAAAAAAGTAAATATTTTTTTCATGGATTATGGATGTTGTATCAGTAAAATTAATGAAAATTATATTAAACCTGAATTATTAAAACGAGCTCTGAAAATTTTCAAAACCTGTGCAAGCTGATAATCTGTGATATCAAAATCATCAATATTGATTTCTATTTTTTGTTCATTATACAATAAATATAAGGACCTGATACTTCCAATATCATCGCGGCGATGGTCTTGACTTTCGAAATGCCGGGTTATTATTTTCTCCTCACGAATCTCACTCCACGGCATGTTGGGATGAATCCCCAGTTGAATCCCTTCATTGCTGATCAGAATATATGTTTTTGACTTTTTCTTTATTTCCAGATAGCAAGCCATCATAAAAATACTAATAAACAGAGCTGCTATAAAGAAAACTGTAGAGTCAGTTAAGTTAAAATGCGCTCTGGAAATGATAAGTCCGAAAATGGCAACCAAAGGAAAAATAGAATATGATAACAGCGTGACAATTGTAATCGGGATAGGATATTTAATCTTAACTATTTCAGGAATATTATTTTTATCAAAATTCACAGGATTTTTTTGATTTTCCTTATACAATAAAATACTATTAATGAGGGCTGCTACAAAAAAAAGAATAGAAAATACCGGAGATAGTTTAAAGAAATAAAATCCTGCAATTAGAGATATAATAGTAAAAATAGCTAGAAAAATAATTCCGAACTTAAACTTCATGGTTGAATAGAATTTGGCATAGATGATTGCTGCCAAATTTATAAAAACTTCATCGGATATTCTACGACAACATTTCCATTGATAATTTTTTTTAGCTTGGATTCCATCATTTTTTTGGTCAGAGGTTTCAGGTAGTCCGTGTATAAGATTCCCAAAGTATGATCGTACTCATGCTGGACAATTCTGGCGGTTAATCCCGTAAAGGTTTTCACATGTTTTGTAAAATCCTGATCAAGATATTCAATAGTGATTTCCCAGGGTCTTTCTACTTTTTGAGAAAGTCCGGGAATACTCAGACAGCCTTCGTAATCCTGCCAGGTTTCATGCGACCTGTTGATGATTTTTGCATTGATGAAGGTTTCTTTTATCCCTTTGTTATCCTTTCCGAAATACAAGATCTGGTCTTCTGTGTCCAGATTTTTGTAAGCGATCTGGCTGTCGACAACGAAGAGTTGTAAAGATTTTCCGATCTGGGGAGAAGCAAGGCCACAGCCATTGGCGTTTTCCATGGTTTCCCACATATCGGTTACCAGTTGCTTGATTTCAGAAGTGTTATCCTTGATTGGTGAGCATTTTTGCTTTAAAACCTGATTTCCGTAAGCGATAATAGATAAATTCATTGCCGTATTTTCCTGCAAAGTTCTGCAGAAGAAAAAGAATATACAATGAACCTATGTTAAGTAATCTGTCTGCGGATTCTGCTCAAAGCCTGTGGAGTAATTCCTATATAGGACGCGATATATTTCAAAGGAACACGTTTCAGCATTTCCGGCTGTTCTGTGAATAATTTCAGATACCGTTCTTTGGCATTCAGTTTCAGAAGTGAAAGTTCCCTTTTACTTTTTGTCAGAAACAGCTTTTCAGAAGCAAAACGGCCCAGATGGTTGCCAACATTGGTCTGGCTGTAGATTTTCTGCAAATCATCATAAGAAATCTGCCATACCACAGTTTCTGTTAAGGCCTGCATTTCGTATTCAGAAGGAGTCTGTGTAAGAAAAGAGTCATACGCACAGCTGAATTCCTTCTCAAAACTAAAGCTGAAAGTATAGCCATAGTCATCATCGGGAATATAAAACCTTACCAGTCCGGATTCTATGAAAGACAGGTAATGTTCTGTATCGCCCTGCTGGGTGATGATTTCATTTTTAGCATATACTTTTCTGTGAAAATGTCCCGCTATAAATGCCCATTCCGATTCCTGCAGTTTGACAATCTGTTCGTAATATTCTCTGATGTAGCCCATTGGGTTGAATTATCCTGCAAAGGTACGAAATCCTGCCCAGCCTTTAGAAGCTGCTTTTGAACAGACAGATTGTAGTTAAAAGAAGAGTTAGTTGACCATATGCTCTACAAATGGTACAATCCGGTTGTTTTCTATTTTTCCTTTGATATATAATGAATCACCATTCTTAAATACATATTCTTTGACCAGTAGATTCGTTAAACCATAAGGCTCAAGAAATGCATTTACCCATGGATGTTTATTTTTCAAAACGGATATTTTTTCATTTTCTGTCGGCTGATACTTTTGTAAATAAGCAGGTGTTTTATAATTGGTCGCATAGGCACTTTGTGTGAGGTGTTCTTTGGCGCTTACATGATCAGCCATGCATAAAGAAAAATTAACAGGATATAATTGATTATTAATCGAAAGTTGGGTTCCTTTGGGATAACCTGCAATAACGGTATAATCAAACTCTTCGTAAATATTTGAGGGACGTTTGGTTTTTAAATCTGTATCAAAGTTCGCAAAACCGATACGAAGAAGATACATGGCAGCCTTCTGTCCTGATAAGGGTGAAGCGGTGGTTTGATCAGTATATATTTTACATTTGAGAACCGGTAAAGATGCAATCTTGTCAAGCTGGTTGTTGTGATCTTCCACAGCCTCCTGCATGGCATCAATCCTGTTGAAAATAAAATACCCAAATCCTGTAAACGCCGAGATGCAGATCAATATAAACACACCCAATAGGATAAGAAAGGTTTTAGTTCCCTTTTTATCAACTTTTGTTCCGGTTGAGTTGATATTGACATTGGCGTTGAAATTGAATTTAATCATGTAAGTTTTTAAAAGGATGCCAAAACTAATGAATTTTCCTGAACAAAAATTAATATAAATTTCATTTTCATGACCGCATTTTTTGTCATTTATCAATTCAACTCATGCTAAAATCTCTTACATTTGTTACTATGATACACGACCAACGCGCAGAAAAATTCAGGCAGATTGTGGAAAATAAGTTCCAGATCTACAATTCATTATTTATGAGCCTGCCTTATGATAAAATGACGAATAT
>JASLCD010000421.1 GCA_030146295.1 Chryseobacterium sp. | reverse complement strand
ATCTTTCATCATATCATCACTCTGAGCAATGATTTTCTGATAGTTATTGTAAAAATTATAGAAAAATTTAATCTCTTTACGGGTTACATGCTGGGTAACCACATTGGTTTCCCGGGCAATGAATTTCGTTCTTGGAAACAGTTTTATAAATAGTGCCAAATAAGCATTTACTTCTCCAAAACCTGAGAATACAATATCGGGTTTTCTTCTGTAGATTTCACCTAAAATGGGTTTTAAAGAATGTCTTATTCTTTCGGTATTGATATCGATAATTTCGACGTCTTTTTTCAGAAAATTCAGATATCCGCCTTGTTTACGCAACAGCAAAATCTTGGGCTCAAACCGATCTCTGGAGAGATGATTCGCTATAGTAGTAACAATTCTTTCTGCTCCTCCGGTTTCTAAATCCGGCAGAATAAATATGACAGATATCTTTTTCATCAATGTAAAGTTAGTAAAAAGTTTTATTAACCTTCAATCCTAACTCATTAAATACAGGAATAATTTCGTGAATATTTCCAACACTTAGAAAAGCATATTTATCTTCAGCAAAGTTGACTCCTCTTCTTCTAAAAAAAGAAAAACTCTCATCATCCTTACCAAACATAGTTTCGGGCTCACCAAAAATGATGTTGCCAAAATGTTTCGAATTCATTTCAGCATTTACCTGATCTATTTCATTCAGTTTTTTGTCTTTTACTATCTTTCCTGTTGCCTTTTCAACAATGGCTATTCTTTGATTTGTAATTGCGTAATAATTCTTTTTCAGCCTCCAATATTTTACAATCCATCTGAAAAAAGTAATGTACAATGCATTACAAAAAATACCAATGGCAATAATTGAAAAAAACCAAAAACTCGAATTTGAGATACTTGTAATAAAAAAGATAGCAATTGCTAAATAAAATATAGAAAAAGCTGTTCTCAGCTTTTCTGTCATATTAAAAAAGAAACTCTTCCGGGGAAGAATTTCTTTTAAAATTATTTCGTTATTGTTTAAGATCATTTTAATTGGCTACGTCACTGATAAATTTAATCCTCAGCATTCTCACTTCTTCATCAGACAGTTCATCCCCGAATTCATCCAGCAAAACTTTCATGCTGTCACTTTCGGATTCGTTCATAAACTCCATAAATCCATCTACAATGTCTTCGTCAAAATTATCTTCAATATAATAGTCGATATTCAGTTTTGTTCCCTGATATACAATTCTTTCCATTTCTTTAAGAAGTTCATCCATAGAAAGGTTCTTCGCTCTTGCAATATCTTCAAGGTCAATCTTTTTATCAGTACTCTGGATAATGAAAACTTTGTGGCTCGATTTGTTGGCCACCTGCTTCAATACCATATCCTGGGTACGTTCTATATTGTTATCTTCTACATATGTTTTGATGTAGTCAGCGAATTCTTTACCATACTTTTTAGCTTTTCCTTCGCCTACGCCATAGATTTTGGTAATTTCATCTACTGTGATCGGATACTGAACCGTCATATCCTCCAAGCTCGGATCCATAAAAACGGTATACGGTGGGATTCCATGTTTTTTGGCAACTTTCTTTCTAAGTTCTTTCAAGAGATTAAAAAGGTTCTGATCCATACCTCCGCTGGCCTGCTGCTGTACCTGATCGCTTTCAGCTTTTGCCTGGGTAAGGTCAAATTCTCTGTCTTCAGCAATCAAAAATACCTCTTTAAAGTTACCATTCAGGACCGTTTTTCCTTTTTCTGTAATCTTTAAAACACCGTAAGTTTCAATATCTTTCTGTAAAAAGTTCTGAACTGTTGCCTGTCTTAGGATGGTTTTCCAATAATTATCTTTTTCTTCTTTTCCAAAGCCAAAATAAGGAGTTTGCTCAAGTTTATAAGATTTTGTTACGGCATTTTCTTTCCCTACGATAACAGAAATCAGATCTTTGGATTTGAATTTCTCTCCTGTATCACTGATTAGTTTCAGTGATTTTTCTAAGTCTGCAGTAGCATCCTTTACTTTTGGCGGGTTGGATGAGTTGTCACACATATTGGCTCCGGCTCCTTTTATCGGATCGAAGCTTTCCCCAAAATAATACAGAATGTACTGTCTTCTGCTCATTGAAGTCTCAGCATAGCCTACCACTTCATTTAAAAGCTGTAATCCGATTTCTCTTTCTGAAACAGGTTTTTGTGCCAGGAACTTTTCTAGTTTTTCGATATCTTTAGGATCGTAGAATGCCAGACAATGGCCCTCTCCTCCGTCTCTTCCTGCTCTTCCGGTTTCCTGGTAGTAGCTTTCCAATGATTTTGGAAAGTCGTAGTGAATCACAAAACGTACATCAGGTTTATCAATTCCCATCCCAAAGGCAATGGTTGCAACAATCACATCCACTTCTTCCATAAGGAATTTATCCTGATTGGCGACTCTCACTTTCTGATCAAGACCTGCATGATAAGGAAGTGCATTGATTCCGTTTACCTGCAGAAGCTGAGCAAATTCTTCAACTTTTCTTCGGCTCAGGCAGTATACAATTCCTGATTTTCCTTTATGCTGATTGATAAATTTAACGATTTCCCTATCGATATTGATTTTAGGACATACCTCATAATATAGGTTGGGACGGTTGAAACTTTCTTTGAACACCAATGCATTAGTCATTCCTAAAGTCTTCTGGATATCATCCTGAACCTTAGGAGTAGCTGTAGCCGTCAAAGCAATCACCGGTACATTGGCGATTCTGTCTATAATCTGTTTCAGATTCCTGTATTCCGGTCTGAAATCATGTCCCCACTCTGAAATACAGTGGGCCTCGTCGATAGCAAAGAAAGAAATTTTCACATCTTTCAAAAAATCCAGGTAATCATCTTTTATTAATGATTCAGGAGCTACATACAGAAGTTTGGTTTTACCGCTTTTTATATCGTCAAAAACCTGCTTGGTCTGCGTTTTGTTTAATGAAGAATTTAATACATGTGCTACCCCATCATCAGATGAAAGGCCGTTCACTGCATCTACCTGATTCTTCATCAACGCTATCAAGGGCGAAACGACGATTGCCGTACCTTCCGAAATAAGTGCCGGAAGCTGATAACATAATGATTTCCCACCACCTGTGGGCATTAGAACAAATATATCTTTCCCATTCAATAGGTTGTCTATAATCTGTTCCTGCTGGCCCTTAAATGTAGAAAACCCAAAATACTTTTTCAATTCGCCTGATAAATTGGCTTTTTTTGCGCTCA
>JASLCD010000416.1 GCA_030146295.1 Chryseobacterium sp. | reverse complement strand
GAACCCCGACTGACGGTACCAAAAACCGGAGTGCTACCGTTACACTATAGGTCTGCTTTATTTTGGTGATGCAAATTTATATATTTTTTTCTTATTTACAAATATCTTCTTTCAATTTTCTGATATTTACAAGAAAAAAAGGTGATCTGATTTTTGAAATCCATGGTTCATAGAAAAAGAAGAAGAGTCTTTTTGCTAAAAAATCAAACCAGGATGATGAAATTTTAATGAAAAATAATTGAATCATAATAAAAACAAAAAACCATCCTTAAAAAGGATGGTTTGCAGACCTAAGTGAACAAATCTCGAACCGATTAGTTGATGATTTGGTGGTATTTCAAAGTTTAACCTGTGAGGATTAACCTTTAATATAAAATTGTGAAACTGCTTTTCTGATTATTGATTTTATAGAATTCGTACATAAGGTCGTTTTTCTTTACATGCTTTGATATTTTTTATCAAAGCTTTTTCACTATCTTTTTGGTACATTTTCGCTGCAGGTAAAAAGATATGTATTAAGCGATTGCCTTAATTGGATTATTTATATAATGTGGTGTAATTGGAGAGGTACATGAAGCTAAGAAATTACTAATCCTATCTTTAATCCAATTTTATCTTTAAATTCATCAGGAATATCTTCCCAATGTTTAGTAAGAATATCGACAAGTTGTTCTCCATTAATTAGCCCTATCCTTGGAAATCCTATTTGATTAGCAATTTCATGAGCTTTTCTTTGAAAGTCTGCGGTTGTTATAAATGCTCCTTGCCCTCCGGAAGGAATATTTGAACGCAAACTTTTGACAACATTATGTCCTATTTTTGTTCCAAGCTTATATCTTTTAGCCTGTACAAAAATTTTTATCTTGGCTAATCCTGATACATCAAGTTCTCCAGTTGCATCAACACCACCATCTCCAACTTTTCCGATGTGCTCAGATCCTTCAAAACCTAGCGCGGAGAGAATGTGAGTAACTAATATCTCAAATTCTTTGTCATCTAATTCTAAAATTTTATTGAGTACAGTTTTATAGTAATCAAACTTTACAATTTTTTCTCCTCGTGGAATAAGATCTGTTCTCCCAATTGCTTCAAAAAAATTATTCCTATGACTGACTGCAAAAACGGTTAAAGAAGACCTCATGGTATTTTGAAATGGCACAGAAAACTCGCTTCTTAAGATAGGTGTTTTTTCCCACTTAACCTTTTTACGGTGCCTATAAGGACAGGTATCATTACCTTCAAAATAATAATAGCTATCTTTTTCAATTATGCCGTAATATAAAAAATCAGTATTACTTGATGGAGTAATTACAAATGTACCTTCTTGTAATTCTAATAAGAACCTTGATATTTGTCCAACTTGTTGTCCGATTACAACATTACTAGTATCATCTGGGTATTCCTCTTTATAAAGTGGATATAGTCGATCCTTTGACTTTATTTGAGATAAGCTTTTTTTCCAGAGCCAACCAATTCCAACATATCCGCCTTTAATAAATTCATCACAGTATTTACCAAAATCAGCCCTAACGCAATAAATTTTGTTCATAAAAATTAATTTACTTCTTTACCATTCCCTTTCGGAACAAGATTATTTTTTCTTAACCATTCAATTGCATAAAAAAATTCTTGACGCTCAATTTTTAATTTTGAATCATGCCAGTTTTCTCTGGCCTCAGTTACGATTGCCTCATCATCAATTTGAGTTTTTCTAATAATGAGATTATTCCATCCAGAATATGTAGTAGCTACAACTTCAGCTTCATGAGTAGTCTTCATATTAGCAAACAACTCAACTACTCTTCTTATTTCTTGTAAATTAGGTCTTAGATCCAGAACACATCTCATCATAAATGCATTAAAATTCTCTGCTTTAATATATTTATGACTATCATAATTCTCACCTTTTACTTCCTGAACCGAAAACCATTTCTTTTCTTTTGCTAAAGGCTCTACAACTTTTACCAAATGTTCAAAAGCAGCCGGACCAGCAGCCATTTTTTTTGCTTCTCTTCCAAAATCTAAGTCAATATGTTTTTCAATAACCTCAACAGTTTTTTCTCCCTTCGTACGATATAAAGATTTTCCAATTTTTTCGTGAGCTTCCATTGCAAGGGCAATGATCATCACTTGTTTATCTGCATTTTTCTTTGCATTGGAAGCTTTCTTCTTAAAAAACGGATCAGTTATTGGTTTGGAAATTGAGATAACTTTTGCTCTTCTTAGCTCTCCCTTAAATGCACTATCCAATAAGCTATTTTTAAGCTGTTTTAAAGCCTTTAGTTTATTTTGGTAGTGTAGGGTAAGTTTGTTGTTTTTTTCAGTAGTTTGATCTAAATACGCAACAATACGTTGTTGTTCTAGAATGGATGGTAGGTAAATATCAATATTTTTTATTTTTCCTGAATTTAAGTTTTGTTGTCGTACACCTTGTCTCAAGTTTAAAACTAAAGGTCTTAAAAAGGTTAATTGATAATATAAAAATTCTGGAAGGAATTTTTCACTTGGTTTTATTCCTACGATCGCTTGATTACAAGTTGCTTTTTCTTTAAGAATTGACATCTTAAAAGCAGCGGTATCATACATTCCAACAAGTAAAGTACCTTCTGGGAATAGTTTTGTATTAGAGTTTTCAAATCCTTTTTTTGTAATATATTCCTTGGAATTATAAATGTATTTTTCATTTAATTCTCCCGAAGTAAACCATTTAATATCGCCATCCCAATATTCTTTTTTACTTCTAAGCGGAGTTCCACCTGCATTAATATCGTCTAGACTCTCCAATTTTACAAGATTTTTTCTTGACAGTAGAATATTAAATACCTTATCGAAAATACTTTCATTGAGTTCTTTTAGATTTTGGATATTTTCTTCTACTAAAGTGATGGTTTGATTTAACTTTTCAAAAATTTTATCTAATACTGAAACAATTTGTTTTTGTTCGGAAAGTGGAATTAATAAAAAAGGTTCGTTTTTGTAATTTTTATAATAAATATGAGGAATTGTACTTCCACTTACGTATTTGCTAAAATCAATACCAAGTAAAAAGTAATATAAGTACTTTATGTCTACATTGTCTTTGGGAATAAGGTATTGTAATGTTCCAATTACCGAAGTTTTTGCATTAAGCAGCATAACTCTTCCCACGCCTGCACCATCTTTTACAATACCAATATACGGTTTGGATTGATGATAAAAACTTACATTTTTAATCAATCCACTTGCTCCATAGATAGCGAAATCGCCATTGTCTTCTTGTATTTGATTTTGAGAAATATTAGATGAGTCTCTATCGCAAACATATTCAAGCGTTTTCCATTCCCAACCTTTCGGCAACTTATCCTTCATAACCTTTTTGAATTAAGTTGTCAATATCAGCCAACAGCAAATTAATATTTTTATCATTGTCTTGGATGTCTGCTAAAATTTCGCTTGGAGATTGATGGATAATTTCTTTCTGTTTGGAAGGATTTTTAGCACTCAAATCGTAGTTGAGTTCTCTGATTTCATTGGTTGTAACCAGCCAAGAATTTTCAGTTGTACTACGTTTGTTATATAATGCTACAAATTCGGCAATATGCTCGTATTGGATAGGCTTATTCTTCGTTAGTTTCTTCTCTAGATTAATTTCGTAATACCAAATATCCTGCGTTCCGCCTTTGCGTTCAAAAAAGATGACATTGGTTTTTACTGCACTATAAGGTAAGAAAACACCAGCAGGTAAACTCAATATCGTGTGTAAATTGAAGTTATCTAACAAGTCCTTTTTTACAGTTGTAAATGCATTATTGGTTTGGAATAAAACACCTTCTGGAATTACGATACCAGCTTTTCCATTCAAAGCCAATTTTTTCATAAAATGTTGTAAGAACAACAATTCTGTTGAAGTACTTTCTACAGGAAAATTGTTTTGTACTTCTTTTTTTTCTTTCCCACCAAAAGGTGGATTAGCGAGAATTAATGAAAATCTATCTTTTTCTTGAAAATCTCTGATATTTTGGGTAAGCGTATTTTGTTTGTAAATGTTAGGACTTTCAATACCGTGCAGAATCATATTCATTACACCCATCACATAAGCCAAAGGTGTTTTTTCATTTCCAAAAAACATTCCTTCTTTGATGTGTTTTAGCTGAGTGGTACTGTATTCACTCTTCTTTTGCATAACATAATCAAATGCCTGAATTAGAAAACCAGCACTTCCTACTGCTCCGTCATAAATAGTATCATTTATGTTAGGCTCAAGAACATCAACCATTGCTTTTATAACAGGGCGAGGTGTGTAAAATTCCCCTGAATTTCCACCATCACTCCCCATTCCTTTAAGCAAGTTTTCATAAATAATACTTAACTCAAATAAATCTTCCTGACTCTGGAAATTAAGGTCTGCAATATTTTCTATAACTTCCCTTAGTGTGTGTCCACTTGCAATTCGATTGGTGATAAATTCGAAAACAGCACCAATTTTATATTTTACACTTTTTACTTCTTGTTGATTAGATTTGAAGTTTTCCAAATAAGGGAATAGATCATTGTTAACAAAATCAATAAGGTCATCTCCTCCCATTGCACCTTTTAAATCATATTTTCCATCTTCTTTCAGTGGATAAGCCCATTTATCCCAACGATATTTGGTGTCAATTATGTATTCGTATTGTTTGCCATCAATTAAAGCATCTGATGCTTTGGTTTCTTCATAATCATGTAAATATTTTAAAAATAAAATCCAGCTGATTTGTTCTGTATAATGCATTGCCCCGCTAATTCCATCGTCTCTGCGGAGAATGTCTGTAATTCTGTCTATTCTTGATTGTAAATTCGCTATCGTCATATCCTTACACTACTTGATACATTACCTGTTGTAATTTGTAAAAAGCATTAATTAAATTATTAGCATTGCCAAATGCTTTGGCAGCCTCCTGTGTTGTTCCTAAACCATTCAACTGAATAAGTTCGGAAAGTTTATCTCTTTTTAACTCTTCAATGCCATCTTTCTTGTATCTATCTAATACAAAATACAGGAATTGTTGAGCTTTTTCATTTTCATATTTTTTAAAAAAATCAGATTTTTGTTTTGTTGTTTCAGCCCTATGATTTCGAGTAACAAGCTTTTTGCTGTAACTTATATAGGCGAGTAAATCAAACACATCACTCTCTTCGGCTTCAAACATTTTTTGGAGCGTTTCAATTTGTTCATCATCAAATCCAGTTTGCCCTAATTTTGTGAGAAGTTCTTCTCTTGTTTCAGGTTTACTCCATAATTCACGAAGTTGTTCTTCACTACTAAATAAGTTAGGCAAAAATTCGATCAATTTTTCCAAAAATTCTGAAACAGTAAGCGGTCTTCCGTTATCACCAACATAACGGATTTCCAAATCTATCACCTTAATATTTCTCCCATTTAGCTTAACTACAATTTTTTCTTTTGAAGGTGCGGGAGGTGTATAAATATCTTCAACGCCTTCATCATTCTCATCTGGTGAATTAGGTTTAGGTTTCGGTTTTGTTATTGGGTTTAGATCTTCTTGGCCATCAATTATAATTTCATCCTCTTCTTCTGCAGAATCATCCCAATCTTTATCATAGAAATTATTTGTAGCCCCTGTAAAATCTATAATCGTAAAAAAATCTTTATTCTCGAAAATGCGCGTACCTCTACCAACAATTTGTTTAAATTCCACCATAGAATTTATAACACGAACTAAAACGACATTTCTAACATTTCTTGCATCAACTCCGGTAGTGAGCATCTGTGATGAAGTAAGAATTACAGGAATGTCTTTGTCATTATCCTGAAATTGTTCTAAAAGCTGTTTTCCAATTTCCCCTTCATTACTTGTAACTCTTACGCAATAATGTGGGTCTTTTACGGATTTATGTTTATTAATCGCATCACGCATCGTTAAAGCGTGTTCTTGATTGACACAGAAAATAATTGTTTTATCCATTTCTCGGATATTTGCCAAAATTGCTCGGGCAATTAAATCCGTTCTATCTTCAACAATGATTTTACTTTCAAAATCAGAAAGACCATAAATTCTGTCTTCAAGCTCTCCACTTACTATAATGTCATCCTTTGTTGGAATGTACTCATCAATATTGGTTCTGATTCTTTTAATCTTATAAGGTGTCAAAAATCCGTCATTAATTCCATCTTTAAGAGAATATTCATAAACAGGTTTTCCAAAGTAATTATAGGTATTTACGTTGTCATTACGCTTTGGAGTGGCAGTAAGTCCTAAGTGAACTGCCGTAGTAAAATAATCTAGAATGTCTCTCCAAGAACCATTTTCATTGGCTGAACCTCGATGGCACTCATCAATAATAACTATATCAAAAAAATCAGAGGGATACTGCTTGTAATAACCTCCAATATTTTCTTTTTCAGCAATTGCCTGATAAATTGCAAAAAAAACATTTGCATTCGTTGGAACTTGACCATTCCTTATCTGGATTTCGTCACCGTTGATTTTAATTAAATCTCTTTCCAACGGATTAAATGTATTAATGGCTTGGTCAGCCAAAATATTTCGATCAGCTAAGAATAAAATTTTTGGTCTTCGTTCTATCTTATCTACATTCCAACGAGCTGTGAAAAGTTTATAAGAAATTTGGAAAGCAACAAAGGTTTTACCTGTTCCTGTTGCTAAAGTAAGAAGAATTCGTTTTTTATCTTTAGCTATAGCTTCAATTACTTTGTTTACTGCAATCTCTTGATAATATCTGGGCTTAAAGTCACCTGTTAAATAAAAAGGTATGCTTAAGAGCTTTTCTTTTAAACTATTCTCCTGAGCAAAGATTCTATTGTACATTTCTTCCGGAGTCGGATAATTTTTAATGAAATCTCCCTTTCCTTCTGAAATGCGAAACTCATAAATCTTCTTTCCGTTACTGGAATAAACAAAATCAATTCTTAGCTTTTGAGCATAGTCAATAGCCTGTTGTAAACCTTCAGTTGGTTTTTTATCATAGCGCTTTGCCTCAATAATTGCAAGAGGAACATTTTTATATTTGAGCAAATAATCCACATATAATCGTTCACCTCTTTTATTACCAGACAATTTTCTTCCGTCAGTAAAATAATGCTCACGGATAATGTAAGCCTCGTCCCATTCAGATAATTGTAACTGTGGGTCTATAAATTTGGCTCTTGTATCGTGTTCTGAATAGGACAAATATTAGTTTTAGGGGTTCAAATTTACAAAATATCAATCGATGTAAGATAATTAATATATCCTCGAGTTAACTATTTTGAAGTTTCCAATGATTTGAAATATATTTATCTTTTTCTTCATCCTTTAATTCTGGAGATCCTGCTTGTGCGCGGATAAAAAAAGCCTCATATTTTGGTTTATTAGGAACACTTTTCTTAATGTAAACAGGATTTTGATATTTTTCTTTGACAGTAATTTTACAAATAGTTTTTTGTTCAATTTGATAAAATTTTATTTCCTCTAAATTATTATGAAATGCACCACCAAAATTCTCTCTGATTAAATTATCGATTAATAATTTATATGCATCTTTTTTATTTTCAGCGGTGATAGTTGTAAAATCACCATCTTCTAAACCATAAATATTTTTATTATCTTCAACACCAATTAATAAAGTTCCTCCTTCAGTATTAGCAAATGCAGCAATAGCTTTTAGTACGTCGAAATTTAAAGATTTATCTTTTATCTTTTCTTTAGTATTAAATTGTAATGAAGACTTAAATTCTAATTTCTTACCTTCATCTTCTTCTATAATTTTATAAAATATCTTTTCGTCATTACTCTTAATTCTATTTTCGTGCTCTAAGAAAAATTCTTCGATAACTTCAAACATATTTATAATATCATCAGGATCTTTTCTGAAAATTTTTTCGTTTTTAAAATATTTAGATAAACCACCAAAAGCTTCTTCGTCCCCCGTAAGAATCACTTTAGGTAGATCTGGGTATTGGCTATTTAGTAGAGTAAGAGCATAGCCAATAAAATCCTCGTTTTCTATCTCTTGATCATTTTTCATCAAACATTTAATGTCTAATATAACAGCAACAATTTTATTATAAAGTTGAGGTAATTTATTTTCTAAATCTTCAAAACTTTTCCCCCATGCTAAATTATAACCCTTTCTTTGGGCTGTTGTTTTAAAATCTTCCTTAAAGTCTTCTTTATCGTCGATTAATAATAAGGATTTACTCATTGTTTTCATGTTTTATGGTTAGTTCTATATTCATTTTAACACCTTTTGTAACTGACTCATCAATTGTTAGTATTCCTGAGTGTGCCTCTATGATTTTATTAATGTAATAACCTCCTATACCAGAGCCGTCACTATCTGTAGATTTTGTTGCTATAGATTTATAATCTTCTTCAGAAATTTTCAAAGGTTTACCGTTATTTCTATATTCAATTTTTGCAATATCATCCTCATTCTTTACAGTAAAGGAGATTTTTAATTTTTCTTTTCTTAGTCCACTATGCTGAACCGCATTATTAATAAAGGTTTGAAACATATCTTGAATATGTGATTTTGACACTCTTAAAGTAAGGTTTGTATCTCCTTTAATTTCAATATTAAGGTTATTAAATTCATCCTTTACCTCATTCAGTATATTAAATAGGTTTTCCTCAGTAAAAATTAATTCTAAATGAATAGCTTTTTTTACATCTGTCAATATTTTATTTAATGAATGTGATTTTTTTGAAACTTTGTCAATTGTTTGTTTTAATGTGTAATTTTCAGGCACTTCAAAACCTTCTTCAGCTTTCAAGATCGGGTCATTGTCTTGATATTCCTTTAAATCGCCAACTTCATTAATTTCAACAATTTCCTGAATTTTCTTTATTTGGGCATCAATCCCGGATAATGTATGTTTGAGTTGGTGAGTTATCGTTCTGACAATATTCAATTCTGCCTCTTTTCCTTCTTCTACGATTCCCAAGATTTCTTTCTTCTCTTCTAGTCTTCTTGTTTCAGCTGTGATAAGGTTTATTTTTTGAGACATTACACTTTCTTTTTGAATTTTTAAAGATTCGATTGGTATTATTGTGTCTTCTATTTCTTTTTTATTATAATATTTTATTAAAGCTCCTTTTCGCTTTAGATCAATTTGTTCTGTAATAAAATCCGTATATAATTGATAATATAAGTACTCTAAATCAATAATGTTAGGATCTCTCGGAATTAGGGCAAAAATACCTGAGTGAATTAAAATTTCAGTATTATTATCGTTCCTAAAAATTGTAGGTTTTAGACTTTCGCCAATTTTAGCTATTAAAATACAACTTTGGTTTACTATTGCGTTTCGGTATTTATATGCATCAGTTTTTGCTGATATTTTTGCTAAGTCTAGATTTATATCTAAAATTTCTTTAGATAAATTTTCAATTTTTATAATTGGAATCGATCCATTTATATTTAATTCTTCCTTTTTAGGTTGAACACCAGATTTTATAGTAACAACATCTTTGATTTTTCGAGCTTTTCCATTCTTCAGCATTTGATTTGCCAATGAAAATTGGGTGTCATAAACTTCACCAGATAAATTTAAATCATCTTGGATATCGCTTAAATCAAAAATTTGGGTGAGTTTTTCATCGGGAAATGTTTTAAAATACTGATTTTTAACCTCATCTATATTAATAACTAATGATTTTTTATTTTCTATTAGTGATGATGCTTTAATAAATTTTACTTTATTTCGTAGATAAGGTGGCTTATCTTTATTTATTATGATAATCGATGCTTTTGCTTCAGTATATGGTCTATATGCACCCCTTGGTAAGCTTATTATCGCTTCAATTGCGTCATTTTCTAGTAAAATTTTTCTAATTTGTTTTTCTTTACCTCCTTTTGTTAAAAAACTATCAGATACAGTTACAACTGCTTTACCGTAAGACGATAATTTATAGTAACTAAATAATACAAGAGAGCTAAAACCTTTACCAGATGTAGGTGGTTTTAAGTTAAAATGTTCGTATAAAATATGATTCTGAAATGCATCAGTAACACCATTAATTGGAAGATCCCCAATGATGTAATCATACTTTTTATCATTATTAATTTCTTCAAAACAATTTTCTGTCTTTATCAAATTACCTTCCAAACCGTACATGATCAGGTTCATATTGCCAAGCTGGGCAATACTATTAATAATTTCAGAACCTTTTAATCTAACCGTACTGGAATTAACATTTTTTAGAACTTTAGTAAGTAGTCCGCCAATTCCAGATACTGGATCGTATATCGTAATTTCATTATAATTATTCCTAATATTTAATAATTGAGGAATAAGTAATCTAATGGTTTCAGGCGTAGAGTGTTCATATCCTTGATATTCTTTTGTATTTTGATATAAAAAATACTCATAAATATTCCCAAACTCCCAATTATTAAAAGGCTTTGTATCGATATTACGGATAATTGATAATAACGTTTCCCTTCTGTAAGAATCTAAATTTATAAGTAAATCAGCTACTTCCCTAAAAGTGCCGTCAGGAGCCAAATGATAATTATCTATTGAAGATAATCTTTCTATCCATCTTCTTCCACCATCTAAAAGCTTTTCAATAGAACTATTAGTTTCGTCCAAAAAATTAATGGGATAATTCAAGTTTTTAAGTTCGCTCAAATCTAACCATCTTCTATAAAAAAGTAATGTTGCAATAATTTGTTGTATATGAGAGGAGTGAAAATATCCTCTTAATACCTCTCTTAAATAGAAATAATTTGTTATAATATTTTTCCAGTGCAGATCATCAGTTAGTACAATTATTTCATTGATATTCTCGAAAAGTGAAGGGTAATTTTTTACTCTTAAAAATATTTGATTGCCAGTAAGAGGTTGGTCATTTTTTTTTTGATAATAACTATTTAAATTAATAGACGAAGCGATATCATCAGTAGACATAGGTCGTCCAGAATCTTTTAAAACAGTAATTATTGCTTCATGTAATGTCATTATTTAATGTGTAATAATTTAAGTTAGTTTAGCCATTTGTTGTTATGTTGCAATTTACATATTTTCCTTAAACAACAGTAACATTATAAAATTACGAAAAGGCTGTCCTTTTGAGATAGCCTCACCTTACATTTTTTATCAAAAGGAAAAAGAAGCTAATTTTTACCGAGCATTGCCTCTCCCAATGTAGCTCCTTTCAATTATATTTTTGAGAAAACAATTTCTCAAATAACTAATTTCTAGCTATATCCAATGATATGGTTTATCCTTACGATTAATATAGCAGTGCATTTCCTCTTTTTTAAGTTCGGGGAAAAATTCTGTAGCTTTATCAATTGCATAATTTGGTAGGAAATGGATTTCGTCACGAATTGCTTTGACTACTTTTTCGTAAGTATAAAATTCTACAATTTTATCAATATCGTTTTGATTACCACGTTCAACAATACGGGCAATAATTGACTTATAGGCTTTATCTAGATCCATAGCATCTAAATCAAAATCCCAAAAAAAGGAAGGATCGATATCAAAGCATGGTCTTTTTTTATTTCCTTTTTTCATAGTATAAATTTACTGAATAATAGTGATATATGAAAGTTTAGCGCTTGAATCCGAGTCCCTTTTGTTTATTATTTTGCTCTTTGATTTCAGTAAATTTAAGTAATGGGGTATGTACTGATTTTTTTAATCTCTCTTCTATCTTTTGCCAGGTTATATCTTTACCTTTTATCATCTTGACTTGTACATTCCTATCAATATTATCGTGATGTAGTAAACTTAAGGCAGCAAGTGAGGGATTTCCTCCGTACTTTTTTTGATAAAAATCAAGATAAGTCTTAAGGGAATTGTGTTCCAGTAGAAAATGCATATCAACGAAATCTTTTATTCTGCTTCCATCTTGAAATATAGCATGAAGTTTCATAGCTCCTATATCCTCAAGGGATGCCAACCTAATGTTTTCTTTTGTTATTATTGTAGGCAATTGCCATTGATACTGATGGGCAAGGATATCGACCTTGATTTCAGATATTTTCAAAAGTAGTGTATTTTCAAATGTATTTTTAACTTCTACAGGATAGTTATTCGAGAGATAATTTAGGATAGACTTCTCATTAAACGGTTTAGTTGTAAACAGATCAATATCAATACTTAAACGATGACCAAGCATTAGACTGAGTGCAGTACCACCTACCAAAGTAAAATCCTTTAGTCTTTCCTCTTTCATCAGTTTTTGCAGAAGTTCCCACATTTCCTTACTGACAGTTTCTTTATGAAGCATATTTTCATTTTTCGGAAAATTAATTCTGAAAGTGAGGTATGCCTTTACAGTGGCGTTGCAAGGAACTATTTGTCTTCTATTACTAATGAAAGTCTAAATTATCAGCCTTTTATTGATGGAAATATTAATAAGTGGAATTACAATTTTTTCTGTTGGTAGTTAGTACCTGCATAGTAATACAGTCAATTTAAATTTTGGCATAGTTTGTTCTTGTAATTGACTCTTATAATTTAAGAGGTCCATCTTTTAGTTGGATACCTTAAAATCTACAATATGTAGATGGCTTGATATGTTCTTTAAAAGATTAATGAGAACCTGCTTTATAAAAAGGAATGCTTCTAAAATTATGTTTTTAGAATGGATTTATTGCCTATTAAAATGCGTGTGATTTTACAACTACACGGAGAAGTTAGGAGCTCATTCGCAACTTTGAAAGTCCTTGCGTCCTAACAAAGTTGCTGCTTCGCTCTGTGAGACTTTAAATAGGTAAGGTATTTCAACCTACATTTAAAATTTTTTTCTATTTTGAGAAGGATGTTGACTGACTTTATATATATGATAATTGGCAATTTTTTTATCAATGCTTTACTTAAAACAAAATATAAAGCGACAAGTTTTGTCGTTTTGCAGGTATATCTTTGTATTGTTAAAGAAAGTTAATAAATATCCTTTGCGAGAAAGCTAAAAAGTTCTAATTTTGAACTCACTAAAAACATAATTATGAAAAAACTAATTTCACTACACAATTTGTGTATTTCTGATATACACAATTATTAAACTTATTATTTATTTAACGTTAATCGGCACAAGTATGAAAAAATTCTACATGTGTGCATTGTCTCTATGCACTATTACGGGCATATTTGCTCAAGAGGTACTCTGGCAGAAAGATATAAAATCCAATTCTCAAGATTTTTTAAGCCAAGTCACGACAACAATCGATCAGCAATATCTGATCACGGGAAGCTCGATTCAGAGCGACAAATTACAGGAAGTCAACAAACAAAACAACGGTTATGACTTTCATCTGATAAAATTAAATCAGCAAGGGGAACAAGTTTTTGAGAAATATTTTTCAGGGAACAATCATGATTATCTATTTTCAACAGTTTCTACACAGGATAGCGGATTTCTTCTGGCTGGCACCAGTTATTCGTCTAGAGGGCTGGATAAAAAGGATGATTCGAAAGGAGGATCAGATATCTGGTTGATCAGAATCAATGAATTTGGTGATGAATTATGGCAGAAAACCTTAGGCAGTTCTTCTGATGAAGAAGCAAGAGCTGTGATTCAAACTACAGATTTGGGATTCTTTGTTGCAGGAAATATCCAGAATGCCTCAAAAGGATATGGTTCCAAAGATGTTTTCATCACCGGGCTGGATAAAGATGGAAAAGCGCTATCCCAAATAATCTTAGGAGGGAAAGGTTTAGATGAAGTAGAGAAGATGATTCCAACGAGAGATGGCGGAGCATTGCTTGGAATTTATTCCAGAAGTTCACTGGGAGGGACAAAGAAAACTGAAAACTTTGGTGAGGGAGACTACTGGATCGTGAAGCTTGACAAAAGCGGAAGGGTAGAATGGGAAAAGAATTTTGGAGGGAAAGGAGATGATCATTTGAGAACTCTTGCATTAACTTCAACCGGCTTTATCATTGGTGGTGAATCCAGATCAGAAAGATCAGGAAATAAAACGGCAGGCCTCGAAGAAGGATCGGACTTATGGCTGATATCCTTAACTGAAAGAGGAGATGAACAGTGGCAAAAATCCTACAATTTTGGCAATCGTGATATCCTGATGGGCATGAATGTGATTCATTCAGCAGATGATA
The DNA here is from genome assembly GCA_030146295.1 of Chryseobacterium sp. Classification (GTDB taxonomy): domain Bacteria; phylum Bacteroidota; class Bacteroidia; order Flavobacteriales; family Weeksellaceae; genus Chryseobacterium. The sequence goes on along the minus strand of JASLCD010000416.1, from coordinate 15,041 downwards.
AATCTTCCAAAGGAATTTTATTAGGAGGCTACACTCAGGCAGAAGGAAGAATACAAACGGATGATGAAACGTTCTGGATGCTGTATTTGGATCAGAATGGCAATGAACAGTGGAGAAAGCATGTGAAAGGAGAATCCAGGCAAAAAGAAGAGAGACTTTCAGATTTGAAACTGAACAGAGACGGCTCTATTGTTTTGGCTGGAACCAGCGCAGAAGAACTGGGGAAAGAAAACTGGAAGATTGTAAAACTGGGAGACAAACAGATTGACCAATTAATCGAGACGTATGATATCAAGATCTATCCAAACCCAGTTTCAGATTATGCCTATGTAGAAATTGGCTTTGACTTTAAAGAGGCTGATATTCTGTTGTATGATATGAGTGGAAGACAGCTTCAGAATATTAAAACTAAAAATAAAGTGACCAAGTTGGATACTCAGGCTTTGGTACAAGGAGCTTATCTGGTGAGTATAAAAACGGATACCAACAAAACGGCGAATGCCAAATTAATTAAAAAATAAAGTGATGAAAAAAAATACAATACAATGGCTGTTATACTTGACAGGAACATTGGTTGGGATTATGTTCTCCAATATGTTAGGAGCCCAATCAGCAGAAATTAATTTTGGGAATTTTGCCCACCCTGTAGCATCAGTATCCTCTTTAGCAGCTTATAATAATAGCCCGGTTACAATAGCTAGTGGTACATCAAACGTATCCATTCCTTTGCTTGAGCTTCCTACGCACTCTAAGGATATTTCTCTGCCATTGTCGCTTGCTTATAATTCTACGAATGTAAAACAGCTGGAACCTGCCGGAGAAGTCGGTACAGGTTGGTCTCTCTTAGCGGGAGGAGTTATTTCGAGAGAAATTATAGGCGCATTAAATGAGGTTCAATACAGTGAAAATCCTCAGAGTAATTCCCCGGAAATTTTTGATGATGTTTACTATTATAATTTACCGGGAGTTTCTGGAAAATTTAAATTTAACAAAAATACGACTACGGGTAGCATTGATATTCAAAGCCTTTCTCCCAATAAAGTAAAAATAAACTATATCAAGGATACCACAGCGCTGATCTATTTTACAGTATTAAGTTTTACTATTACAGATGAAAGCGGGTATCAGTATATCTTTAATGATTATAGTGAGAGTAGTAATATTGATGCTGTTCTGCCGTACAGATCAGCCTTCTTTTTAAGCCAGATCAAATTGCCGGATAATACGGTTATTGCAAGCTTTGAATATAGAAAAGACAGCAAGCGTGCTACCGCAGATCCGCTTTCTCCTATTGTATATCGGAGTTGTAAACTTTCAAAGATAAATGCTGACGGTTTAGGCTCGGTGAGTATAGATTACCAATACGATGCAACGAAGGAAAAAACAATGAATGATCCCTACAGTATCTCACAAATTCTTTTGAAAGATGTCTGGGGAAGTTTGATTTCGGGATATAAATTTAACTACAGCTGGACGCAACTTTATCCAACTACCCTTACAGATATTACTGAAGAGATAGGAAGAAGACTTCTTAATAAACTGATAAAGGTTAACAAAGACCAGGTAGAGTATGAAAAAACAAGTTTTATATACAACCCTTATCAGGAGACTCTTAATGAGGATAATATATATCTTTGTTATGTTGAGCCTGTTTCTACGCCAGGCAATTTCGACTCTTACCAGATGCCGGGATTATTAAAAAGAATTATTTATCCTTTGGGTGGAGTTGCTGAATATAATTATGAGGCTCATGATTACTTTTTCAATAGAAGTACTCCACAGTATCTGGAAAATGCGATGGGCACAGGGAAAATAGTTGATCCATATGTACAGGAATGGGAGCCTTTAGTTCCGGTACTTAGTGTAGATACCAATCAGAGTTTAGAATATACCCTAACAGTTACAGGATCCCCAGGAGTGACAAAATCAGTAGCATTACAATTTCTTGTTAGTGAATATTATCCACCAGGAATTTGGGTTCCGGATACCCCGGATCCTAATGATCAGCCTGGCCCGGGTGATCCTCAACCCGGAGGACATTATCATTTTGACTTGGCTTATACGCTAAAAAAAAACAATGAAGTGATGAGTACATTTTGTATTTCCAATCAAGCGTCTATTTATAAATTATTACCAGGTACTTATACAATAAGTGTTTCCGGGACAGGTGGTAAAGCACAGCTTTTAATGTCTCAGATAAAGCTTAAAAATGGACCTTACCCCAATAAAATCAGCACTTATAAGTATGGTCCCAGACTCAAAAATATTAAATATTACACGAGTATTATAGAAACTATTCCGTCGAAAATTGAGCAGTATAATTACGCTTCATTCAGTGACCCTATTAGCTCTAGCGGTTATGTTTTCAGAAATGAAGCCGAAAGTAGTAATAATTTTTTTCCTGGCTATGTATTGTATAAAAATGTATCGGTAAGTGATGGAGAAAACGGTTTTGTGTGGTATTATTTCAAAAATCCGGATGATTATTCAAAAACTTCATACACAGTGGATGGAAACCCTACCAGTTTTTGGCAATATTATCCCATAACAAAATCCGGTGTATTAGAAAAGAAAGAGATATATAATGCTCAAAATCAACGATTATCCTCTTTAGAATACGAGACAGAATTTGAGACACTTCAAAATCTTCCTGATCTGAAAATAAGTGCATATAATGGTAATCCAGAAGTGTATACTAAGCCTGCTTACATTAAGAATACAAAAATCACGTCAAAAAATTTTTCAGGAAATGTCTTTGCAAAGACTATAAGTGAAACAAGTTTTAATCCACAGAACTTTAAAACAGGGTTTATGAAAGAAACATCTTCTGATGGTATTGTCACAGAAAAATGGATCAGATATGCGGCAGATAAAAATAAAACACAGATGATGGATGCTAATATTTTTTCTGTACCGCTGGAAACAGAGACCAAGATAGATGGAAAAGCTGCCGCTAAAACAGAAAACTTCTATACTGATTCGGGAAGATTTGATCCATTATCATTAAAGATAAGCAATACTGATAACGGAAGTAGTAAAACAGCTGTAAAATATGAGATTTACGATACCTATGGAAATGTGCGTCAATACATGGTAAATGTTGACGAGAATTCAGGAAATGGATTTCCTATTGTCTTAATCTGGGGGTATAACCAAACCATGCCTATTGCAAAAATAGAAGGTGCTAGGCTCACAGATATAGGAACGTTAGCTGATGATATTGTTTTAAAATCCAATGCTGACAAAGATACCCTATCTGAAACAGAACTTGTTAAAGCATTAGATCTGTTCAGGAGTAATACAACTTTGAAAAACTTTCAGATTACAACCTATACCTATGATCCTTTAATAGGTGTTACCACTACCACTCCTCCTAATGGTATTCGTGAGATTTATCAGTATGACAAAAGCGGGAGACTGAAAACAGTGGTGAATGTAAATGGAAATATTCTAAAGGAATATAAGTACAACAGCAAGCCACAACCTTAATATCTTAAATCTAACAGTATGAAAAATATTATATTGTCACTCTCTCTCTTTCTCTCTTTTCTGGGTAAGGCACAGAGTTTAACACAGAGTGAGAACTACATCTACAGCAGAACCTATATGGAAGCTGTTACCTCAGAACAGGCTGGTGCTGCGCAGATCCAGACTGTACAGTATATGGACGGATTGGGAAGACCTATTCAGAATATTGCAATAAAAGGATCTCCGTCTGCAAAAGACATTGTAGTTCCTATTACTTATGATTCTTCAGGAAGACAGACTAAATCTTATCTCCCACTACCCGCAGATTCACAGAATGGGGCTTATTTACCAGCAACGAATGGAAATACAGTAAATACTTATTATGGTGTTCCCAATGCATATTCGGAAGCAGCTTATGAAAAATCTCCACTAGGAAGACCAGATAAACAGGCAATGCCTGGAACTGAATGGCAGATAAATGGAACACACGTTCAAAAAATGGAATATGCACTCAATACCGATGGGCAGGTTAAGAGATTTCGGGCTGTAACAGTTTGGAATCCATTAACAGGTATCTATGATGTTTCTCTATCATCGGGAGCAGATGATGCTTATACTTCCGGAGGTTATTATAAAGCAAGTACACTGTTTAAAACCGTTTCAAAAGATGAAGATGGAAATGAGACCCAAATATTTACCAACTCTCAAGGAAAGAAAATACTGCGACGCCAGATCAATACTAAAATAGATGGCTCTTCTGAGAATCTGGATACATACTATGTATATAATGAGACTGGAAACATAGCATTTATAATTCCTCCTAGGGCAGCCATATCCGCTACCGTAATACAGGTTCAGGCAGTATTGAATACATTATGTTACCAGTACAAATACGATCAGTACAACAGGCTTACTGAGAAAAAAGTTCCAGGGAAAGACTGGGAATACTTTGTATTTGACAAACAGAACAGACAGGTCATGGGACAGGATGGTAATTTAAGAACTACTACGAACACTTTCGGACAAAAGGGCTGGATGTTCACAAAATATGATGCCTTCGGAAGATCTTTATATTATGGCTTCTTTCCTTCCACTGCTTCAAGAGCAGATATGCAGACGACATTGAATAATATTTCAGTTAATGTACTTAATAATGAAAAGCCCAGCAGTTCATCATTTACTCAGAGTAATCTTAATATATATTATACTCAGGAAGCTTTTCCTGCCGGAAGTGTTACTGTTTTAGGAGTCAACTATTATGATGAATATCCTTTAGGGGTACCTGATAGACCTCAACAAATACAAGGAAGCAATACTCTTACTCCTTTGCCGTCCTCTATTATTGTCAATGGTTTATCATCTGTAAGAAGTACTAAAATGCTTCCTACGGCATCCATTACAAGAAATATCGAAAATGAAAAATGGGCCTCATCAATACTGTGGTATGATACTTTAGGAAGGGTGATCGGGACCTATGAAGTCAATCATCTAGGTGGTTTTACCCGTACAGAAGCTTTACTGGATTTTTCAGGAAAAACAAAAGAGTCATATACTTTCCATTCAAAAAATACATCTAATACTCAAATTACGATAAAAGACAGGTTTGTATACAGTTCTCAAAATTTCATATTGAAGCATTACCAGCAGATAGGTTCTAACCAAGAAGAACTTCTTTCTGATTATACCTATAATGATTTGGGACAGATCACTAATAAGAAGACAGGAAGTACACTTCAGAGCATTGATTATTCTTATAATATCCGTGGATGGCTTACAGGGATTAATGCTTCTGATATAAACAGCATGGGAAGTAAGTTATTTGCCTATAGGATAAAATATAATACTATTGAGGGAGCAGAAGTACCCAACAACTCTTTTGACCGTCACAAAGTGAAACCGAAATACAATGGAAGTATTGCAGAAACAGACTGGAAAACGGCTTCCGGTGCTAATGAACCATTGAGAAGATATGGTTATGTATACGATGGGGCATCAAGATTATTGGCAGGATTCTTTCAGACTGCAACCAATCCCTATTCTAAAGAATATAGTGAGGTGATAAGCTATGATACTGGTGGAAATATCATTTCACTGAATAGAACGGGAAGTGCTGTAAATGGTACAGCTGAGGTGATGGATGATCTTACCTATAATTATCTAAGTGGCGGAAACCAGCTGGAGTATGTTTCAGAGTCAGGAAAAGGAAATGCCTTGAGTGGGTATCCTCTTGCTCGTGGAAAAGGAGCTTTGATGAGATATGACGCCAATGGAAATCTTATACAACATCTGGATAAGAAACTGGAAAAAATTTCTTATAATTTTCTAGACCTTCCTTCCATAATTCCCTCTACAACTCAGACAGAAACTTTGAAATATATTTATTCTTCTGATGGTACCAAAGTACAGATGACAAGAAATGTAGAGGTTACAGATTATTTGGGGGCTTTTCAGTACACTGTTAATAGCTCTACAGGAGCACAGACTTCTTTTGTGCTTGCTAATGAGGAAGGATATTATGACTTTGTGAACAGCAGGTATGTATACCAGTATAAAGATCACCTTGGAAATATAAGATTGTCTTATACAAAAGGAAACATTGGACAGCCTGTAATTTTGGAAGAGAATAATTATTATCCATTTGGATTAAAACATGCTGGTTACAATACAGGAGATACAAGTAATAATAAATTTAAATATCTTTACAATGGTAAAGAATTACAGAGTACTGGTAATCTGGATTATGGCTGGAGGCAGTATATGCCGGACCTGGGAAGATGGAATGGTATAGACCAGCTAGCAGAAAGCTATCATTCTACTAATCCTTATGCTTATGTGATGAATAACCCTATTAATATGTTTGATCCTGATGGCAGGTATTCAACAGATCAAATAGTGGATGAAATGTGGAGGGCAACCCCTGAAGGTACAAATTCTTATTGGTTCAATGATGGTAGTGGATTTACTAGCTATGATGGAGGTCCTAAAGGAGGAAGCGGAAGCCTTGTGTATAGCTCTACCGTAAGCTATGGCGGTAATTTCACAATGGGAGACGGAACATATGCCTTACCTCCGGTTATGGTCAAGGGTCAAGGGACACGTTCTACCTGGAATTTTGGAAGTAATTATTTCCCTAATGCAATGGGCATGATGAATGGCTTCATGAAAATTGCTGAAAACTGGACACACCGTGTGAAAGCTGAAGATATGGCGTGGCACATGACAGGGGTAAGAGCTGATAAAGGTGGAGTGGTGATGATGGACAGTATGTTTGATGTACTAGGGATAGTTGCGTCAAATGCTAAGCCAGAAAATAGAGAGGCAGCATTGGGACTTGCAGCCATTGCAGTCATTATGACAAGAGGAAGAGCTGCCCCGGGGTTGATGAAAGCAGAAGCAATGGCTGCTAATGGTGAAATTAAAGCTCTTTCTCGTACAGAAATGGCAAGTGTTTGGGGAGCGGGTCCTCTAAGAATTGATCCCATAAACTTACCAAAAACCGTAACAAGTGATTTCACTAATATCTTAGCAGGAAGAGGAATTCCAAGACTTGATGAATTTGGAATACAAAGAACAGTCCAAAATAACTCCAAATGGGGTGGTGCATTAGAATGGCAGATTAAAGATATACCGGGTACTAGCGGATTAAATAGCTGTCGAATTGTTCAACATCCTGACGGAAAGTGGGGGCTGGTCATCAATCATGATTACAATAAAATTATACAAATACCAACAAGCTCAGCAGTAACATGGAAATAAAAATTTTAACAAAAGAAAAGATATTATTATTAACGAAATACATAAAACTAATTGATAAAAAAGATTTTGTCGAAATAATTATCAAAAGAGATGATATTAAATCTATCAATCCTCAATTCGGAGAAATCTCTAATATTGATTTAGTCATCAGAGTCTTTTTTAAAACTTTTAAGAATGACTATTTTTTTAATATTTCGAATGTTTTAATTAAAGATAGAGAAGTTATTTTAATAGGAATTCTTGATGACCCTTTGGGTATATATAATCAGGGATATATAGATAATTTTAAGCTACTTTCCGATAAAAAGGAAAAAATAAAATGGTATGAATTAAATGATGAGCAGAAGTATTATTATTTAAGAGGGTGTTTTTTACTAAATGGGATTAGAGAAACTATAGATAATACCAATCAGATCATAGAAATTGACTTATCAAAAGCCAAAATCGATTTAGATGTCTATTATGAAATTGGAAAAGCTTTATTTAATTCATATGGATATTTTGGGACTGAAATAAATTCATTTATAGATTGTTTAATCAATATCAGTGCATCAATGAAAAAAAGAGAAAAAATGCCAACTTTAGAAATAAAGGGATATAATAGCTTTGAAAAATACTTTTCAAATAATATTTTATTTGAAAACTTTTATCGGGAATTTACAAAAAGAGGTTACGAAATTATAAATTCAAAATAATGTCTTTGGCTACTTAGACCTACACAAATTTTCCTGACTTTGAATAGGTAATTAATTAAACCTCCCATAATTTACTGGGAGGTTTTAGTTTTTGACAACACATCCCTTTTAGTTTTTGATTCAATAGAACTTGAAAATAATGTTATTTTAGATATTTATCTGATAAATAATATTTCTTCAATTCTCTTAAATGAATGGAAAATTAACGAATTACTTATAAAGGTTGATAGCACAAAAAATAATAATATAATTTTGGATACCCGCCGAAATCAATGGGAAAAAAGTTCCAATAATTCAAAAAGATAAGATGGTTTTAAATTTGATTGGTTTGGTCGGGTATACCTGAAATTTAAAGTGGATAAACATGGGAAAGCAACCGATTTTATAGTGAATCTAACATCTGGGAATATCGGCTTTGATAAAATGGTCATTAATGCTGCCAAAAGTATTAAAGGCACTTGGAGGTCAGCTACTATTCATGGGGTTAATGTTGAAAGTAAATTAGAAATTCCATTAACAATTAATGAACAATAAAACGACAGATAAAAACGAATAATTCTTAATTTTAATACTGTTTATGTAATCGTTCAGTCCAATGTACTTTTGAATTTGTATAAAGTAAACCTTGCGCTTTAGCTTGTTTGTTAATGAACAGACTAAGAGAAATATTAGCACTTCTATATAGAAAGAAATAAAAGGCCACTCAGGGTTTGTGACCTAAAAGCTTAATTTCATTAAGCTATAAATCCACATCTGCATGATGTGGATTTATTTTTTAATTTGTTTATTAAGCCAATAAGTGAAAATTGAAGCCCAATAAGTCTTATTGTCTATTGATAATGATTATGTGAATTATTTTATTACCGTGAAAACCTCTATCAATTTTAAGGCAGTCAAAACAGATTCCGAAGCGCACAATTTCAGAAGAAAAACCTTCGATTATATAAAAAAGGATCTTACCAGAAAAAATGAATACTGGGTAGGAGATAAGATTTCAGACAGATCTAGGTCGATAGAAGCCTATTGTAAAGAAAAGTCTGGAAGAAAGTTACAGAAAAATGCATTGCCCATTCGTGAAGCTGTAGTTGTAATTAAAGAAAATACAACGATGCGGGATTTGCATAAGCTTTCTAAAAGGCTTGAAGAAGAACTGGGAATAAGAATTTTTCAAATTGCCATTCATAGGGATGAAGGACATTACGATAAAGACTCTAAAGAATGGAAACCCAATTTTCATGCTCATTTAGTAGCTGACTGGCAGGATTTAGAAACGGGAAAAACGTTGAAGCATCAATCATTTCACTATTCAAAAATGCAGGATATTACCGCTGAATGTTTAGAAATGGATAGGGGTGTTTCAAGATCTAAAGGACGGCTTGAAGCCATAGAATTTAAAATTCAAAAAAAAGAAGAAGAGCTTTTGTTGCTAAACAATAGAATAACTGAAATGAAGACAGAGTTCAATTCTAAAAAGTTTGAACATCTTATCATAAAAGAAAATGACTTTTTAGGATTTAGTAAGATCAAAACAGATAAAACGATTGAAAACTACGGGAGAGTTTTTAAATCATATAATACAGAACTGCTTAAAAATAAAGAAATTCTTCAATCCAAAACTAAAATAATTACTGAGCTTCAACAAAAGAATATCAAGTTAACCAAAGAAGTTTCACTATTAAAAAACAAACTGTCTGGTATTCTGTCTAACATCACAGCATATACAAATGAAAAGGATATTTATTTCAATTCAGTGAAAGATACCATTATAAAAGCCATACAGTTTGAAAAATTTAAACAGCCTAAATTATTTGATACAACCAAAGAAAAAATAATAGCAATAGTTGATAATATTTGTAAAAAAGTTTCTGAAGAAAATAATATTCCTTTTTCATCACTGGAGGAGATTTTTAAAAATCCTGACAGCAGTTTAGAAATCTTTTCATTATTGAATTTTGATAATCATGGGGTACAATATAATACCGAAGATGTTCCGGTTCAACAAAAAAGAAAAAAGATAAAAAGGTCACAGTAGAACTGATAAAAATTCATAAAAGAAAACAAAGGTATTGTTTCAGATTTTTAAAAGACAAGTTCAAGTCCAAAAGATATGATAAAAAATCTCCACCTGCAGGTAGTATTTTTCATCATCAACTTGCTTTTTAAAATCTTCCATAATGAATTTTGGCTTTCTTTTTTTCCTTTTTCTTTTGAAAAATATATTAGTCGTCCCGGAATTAGGGTAAGAACTCCAAATTCTTTGGAAAAAGGCACATCTAAGCACTGTTTTAACCACTTTATTACTTAAACCCCAAATACTCTCATTTATTATAAAAATTGTTCAAGAGTAATTTTCTATTCTCTTATGCATCAAAATCAAAAAAGTCCTTTAAAGAAATTCCTACGAGATTGCAGAATTTTGCTATTGTATAAATGGTCAATCCTCTTTTATTGCTTTTACTTTCCCAACGATTTAATATTTGTCTGTCAATTTCATATTTTTTAGAAAATTCAGATTGGGACAAACCAGTATTAGCTCTAAGAAACTTAATTCTATCAGCGATTTTATTTTTTAGCAATATATCTTCTTCGTTGAGTCCAGCCATAACGCAATTTTGCAAAAAAATCATAACTTTAATGTAATCCATTTGGATTACATTGTTAATTTTAGTATATTTGCGAATAACACAATGCAATTATTCCAATAGAATTAAAAATATTGAAGCAATTGCTTAGAATCTCGCATTAGAAAACTGGTAATTTTTATGTGTACGAGAAGATAAGTAAATTTGCTCACGACCGCGGCGTGGGCTCTCTTATCGTACACGGGTATACCAGTGCCTCTAATGCTATAAGTTGAGTTCCACGCCTTTTCTTTTAGGCAAGATGTAGTTGAGTTAGCGTTTTGATGCAAAGAATTCATCTTATTGATCGAAGCAGTTCCTTCCAGCAATAAATTAGCTAAAATATACTGCTATGAAAAGAACAGACTCTTTGCCCCGCATGCCCACCGATCATCAGCTATATGAACTGCTGAAAAAAGGTAATCCGACCTCTTTAGAACATATATATTTACGTTACAAAAGACTTCTTTTGTGGCTCGGAAGACAAATGCTTGAGGATGATTTTGTGGTAGAAACGCTTGTTCAGGATACATTTCTCAAACTTTGGCTACATCGTGATTCTATTGAAACTCCGAATCATATTCTTGGCTTTCTAAGGTTTGTTTTAAAAAGAGACTGTATATCATATTTTACTGCTCCGAAAAATAAATTCGCACGCTTAACGGCATCACTTGAAAGTTTTGAGAACTATCAGGATTATCTTATAGGTTTTGATCCCCAGAATGATAAAGAGAATCTTCTCAATCAGGAATCTGAACAAAAGAAATTTGATGAAGTTAAAAAGGTTGTAAACGTACTCGATCCCAAAAGAAAACACCTTATTGAACTTTGTCTTGAATATGGTTTTCAATACAAACCAATCGCAGAAGCAATGGGAAGTAGTGTGACAGGCATCAGCAATGAGGTGAGCAGAGCTATAAATGATCTTCGGAAAATTCTTAATAGAAGTTCTTTAGAACATCCAGTGGAAAAAGCTTTCGGTAATAAAGAGCAAACTGAAAAACTCAGTAGTCAGCAACTCGACATTATAAATAGAAGATTTGAACAGAAATCTTCTTTTGCTCTCATTGCACGAGAACTGAAACTTTCTGAAAAAGAAGTTCACCAGAAGTTTCTTTATGCCTATCAATATTTACAGAATCGAAACAACTCTGAAATAATTACTTGATATGGAAAAATCCACAATAACACTGACCCGAAAAATTCAGTTATTGATCGATGTTCCATCCGATCAAAAAAAAGAAATCTTGGAAAAACTTTATCGGTATCAGAACCGCTGTTTCCGAGCGGCAAACTTAATAGCTTCCCATTTGTATGTTCAGGAAATGATCAAAGATTTCTTTTACCTCACCGAAGAAATACAATACAAGTTAGCTGATGAAAAAAAAGATCAGATGGGAATGTTTGACCGTGCGAAAACAAACAGCACAGCAAGAATGGTCTTTGACCGATTCAAAGGGGAAATCCCGACAGATATTCTGGGAAGCCTTAACAATACAATTCAATCAACTTTCTCTAAAAACAAAGCCGATTATTGGCAGGGAACAAAATCACTTAGAAATTATAAAAGAGACATTCCAATCCCACTTCCGATTAAATGCATCAGCAAAATGAGATATGATCCTGAAAAAAAAGCATTTTGCTTCAACATGTTTGCTATTCCGGTTAAAACGTATTTAGGCAGAGACTTCTCCGATAAGCGCCTTATAATGGAGCGCCTTTTAAGGGATGAAATAAAGCTTTGTACATCACAGATCCAATTGAAAGACAGGAAAATCTATTGGTTCGCAGTATTTGAATTTGAAAAAGAAGAACATCTTTTAAAACCCGAAATTATTGCTGAAGCATCCTTGTCTCTGGAACATCCAATAGTTGCAAAAGCTGGCAATGTGCGAATCAATATTGGCTCAAAAGAAGAGTTTTTGTATCGCAGGCTCGCAATTCAGGCAAGTCAAAAAAGACTTCAAGACGGTGTAGTCTATGCCCGTTCAGGAAATGGAGCCAAACGCAAACAGAAAGCACTTTATAAAACAGAGAATCTGGAAAGCAAATATGTAAGTCATCGGCTTCATGTGTACAGTCGGCAGCTGATAGATTTTTGCATCCGCCAGCAGGCAGGCACACTTGTTCTTAAAAATCAGGAAGATAAAATTGGTATTGCAAAAGATATTGAATTTGTGCTACGCAATTGGAGCTATTATGAATTACAGACTAAAATAAAATATAAAGCAGAAAAAGCTGGTATCGAATTAATCATTGGATAGTTGAAAAAAATATTGAGGGTGCTTGTACACCCGCAGGGTGAGGTCTTGAAACACTCACTAAATACTTACTGTATATACAACGGCGTGGGCTCTTTTTTATATATATGATATGGAAAGACAATACATCAGAGAAGAAACATAAAAATGCTTTAGAGAAATGTTGGGAATAAAGCAAGAGGCTTAGCTATTGATTAGATGATAAGTATAATTAGGAGAAATTTACTTTACCTGAATAAAGGAAGAGATTGATTAAAATTTCTTCATGGCTGTAGATGGATAATAATCCAATTGAAATGTACATAAGGTGGAACCTCCGATTCTTTTGTGGACGGAAAATACTAGCTTTTAAATAAAGCCATTAAAAGACATAGATATTCCTTCAAAGCCGAATAAAATTATTATTCAATTTCGCTAATAATTTTATTTGAAATTTATACAGAGTGCTGGAGGATAAGAAAATAAAAAAAATACCCATTGAGGAGGTGATAGAATTCTTTCAAAACGAAGGCGTGGAAATAACCGAGGAAGAAGCAGGATTGGTCATGGACTTTCTGTACGCTCTTACCTTGGCTGTTATTAGACAGTACTTTGGTTCTGAATAATGTATTTCTAAAGCTATCCTCTAATATTTACTAAACATGAAAATTATGAAGGTAGCAGATTTATACATCCGTGTTTCTACTGATGAACAAGCAGATAAAGGATATTCACAAAGAGATCAGGAAGATCGTTTAAAAAAATATTGTTCCTCTAACAATATCTCTATTGGACAAATCATCTACGAAGACCATTCCGCAAAATCATTTAACCGCCCCGGCTGGATAAGACTTTTAACTACACTTAAAAAGAAAAGTTGTAAGACAAACCTTATTCTATTTACTAAATGGGACCGTTTTAGTCGTAATGCAGGGGATGCCTATTAAATGATAAGTACACTTGCAAAATTGGGAATAGAACCACAGGCTGTTGACCAACCTTTAGATCTTTCTATTCCCGAAAATAAAATGATGCTCGCAATTTATTTGGCAGCGCCTGAAGTCGAAAATGACAGAAGGGCGCTTAACGTATTTTATGGAATGCGTAGGGCAAAAAAAGAGGGAAGGGTTATGGGAAAAGCACCATTTGGCTACGCTAATAAAAGTAGGGAAAATGGTGAAAAGTATATTGTACTGCAAGAACCTGAAGCATCAGCAATGAACTGGGCTTTTAATGAGATTGCAACAGGGGTATTGGCCTCTAATCAAATCAGAAAAAGAGTCAATGAATTAACAATTAAAAAGGTGAGTAGAACATCTTTTCATGTGGCAATAAGAAATCCCATATACTATGGGAAGGTATTTTTAGAAAAACACAAAGATGAAGAAGCGCATTTTGTAGAGGGTCAACATGAAGCTTTAATTAGTGAGGAGCTATTCAACAGAGTGCAAGAAATACTGGATGGTAAAAGGAGACTCCAGCGGCCTAATACTAAAATTCTTTCAGGTGAGCATTTTCCATTGCGAGGTTTTTTGGTATGTCCCAAATGTGGAAAGAATATTACTGCAAGCGCTTCAAAAGGGAGAAATAACAGATACTACTATTATCATTGCAATGCAGCTTGTGGATTCCGCCATAGAGCAGAATTAGTCAATTCAGTTTTTGAAGAAGGATTAAAGCAATTGGAAATGACTGAGCCTGCAAAAAAGCTTATAGAAAAAGTATTTCTGGATAACTATCAGAAGTTTATAAAAGCCCCACAGGATGAAAGAAAGAAGATATCAGATGAGATAGATAGGTTGAATTCAAGGATTTCTCTGGCAAGAAATAAACTTCTTTCCGAAATAATTACCGATGAAGAATATCTTGAAATAAAAAAAGAATATAAAGAGCAGATTGAAAAACTGGAAACACAATTAAATGATAAGCCGATAGAAAATAAAGTAGATATACCAAAGCTACTGGAAAAAGCATTAGAAACGCTTACAAATATCTGGAAAGTCTATAAAGAAGGGGATATTGCAGTCAAGCGCCAAATTATCGGTTCGATTTTTCCTGAAAAACTTGAATTTGACGAAAATCATTATCGAACCACAAGAATTAATGCTGTTGCCCACTATATCTTTCAGATTAACAATGGATTATCACAAAATAAAAACAGGAGAAACGATAATAATAATCATTTCTCCTGCTATGTAGACCCACAGGGATTCGAACCCCGAATGACGGTACCAAAAACCGGAGTGTTACCGTTACACTAT
>JASLCD010000415.1 GCA_030146295.1 Chryseobacterium sp. | reverse complement strand
ACCGATATATCATAAAAACCTTCTTTGGACCGTTTTTCTTTATATTCAGCGTATTGTTTTTCATTTTTATTGTAAACATTATCTGGGTTCAGTTAGGACAGTTTATGGGAAAAGGATTAAGCTACTGGCAGATCCTCAAACTTCTTTTTTATCTTGGGGTAAACGTCATCAGTATGGTTCTCCCGCTTACCATTCTCCTGGCGAGCATCATGTCGTTCGGGGAATTTGGGGAACGATATGAGCTTGCAGCAATGAAAGCGGCAGGAATTCCTCTGACCAGGGTAATGACTCCCCTGCTTGGAATTTCAACAGCCCTTGCGATCATGCTGTTTTTCTTTTCCAATAATATTATCCCGGATTTTCAGAAAAAAGCTAAAAACATGCTTTTCAATATTGCCCAGACAAAACCGGCAATCAACTTTACTCCGGGACAGTTTATTGATCAGATTCCCGGCTATATGGTAAAGTTTGACAAAATATACGGGGAAAACGGAGAAAATATTGAAGGGGTTTTTGTACATAAAAAAGCCAATGCATACGAAAACCAGCAATCTGTTGTAGCAGAGAAAGGAAAATTTGTTCCGGCTGCTAATAAGAATTTCCTGAAACTTGTTCTGTATAACGGATACGTATTTGAAGATGCTTTTGCCGGAAAAGGAGATAATGTAAGGCAAAAACAGCCCGATCAGGCGATTAAATTTGATACTTTGGTTTCCCACTTTGACATCAGTGAAATCATTAATAAAGCGATCGAAAAAGAGCAGATTACAGATGACTACCGTTTTCAGACGTATAATCAGCTTGACGGAACGATCAGCAAAAACAAAAAAGACAACAAGCAGTTCTTTGACAATATCGGTTCTGAAGTGCTTAACCAGACCAACTCCGTTGTTACATATATGGATAAGGGCAACAAGCATAAAGTAGCTCCGAAAACACAGATAAAACTGGATACGGTAAAAAGAGACAAAAAACTGGAGATTATTTACAACTCTTACAACAGACTGGATAATCTGAAGTCTACCCTGGAATCTAAAAAGAATGAATACAGTTCCAATGTAAAATATTTCAGTAAGGTTGTTATTTATCAGCAGAGAATTGTAGCCTATTCAGTGACCTGTATTATCTTTTTCCTGATTGGAGCCAGTTTAGGGTCTATCATCAGAAAAGGAGGAATGGGACTTCCTGTAATTATCGCGATAGTAATTTTCATTATCTTCTATGTAATGAATGTTGGGGTAGAAAACATGTCATGGAGCGGAAAAATGAACCCTTATCTTGCAGCCTGGCTTCCTAACCTGATCCTTCTTCCTTTTGGAGTATGGATGACATATAAAGCGCTTACAGATTCGCAATTATTTGATGCGGAAAAATACAAAGCATTATTCAAACCTATCACCAAAAGGTTTACAAAAAGTAAAGAACATCAGAGGTACCAATAATTCTGATATAAGAAATAAAAGTAAAAAGCTCCGGATTTTTCCGGAGCTTTTTTGTTGAACGTTGTTAATTCATTTCGTTTCTGTTATTTTAAATTTAAAAAATTATATTTGACGGAATTTAAAAACAATACCATGAAGAAATTACTACTTATTGGCCTATTCGGTCTTGTTTCGCTGAACGCTTATGCTCAGGAGCAGGATGATAACGGAACCTACAACGGTGAAAAGTACGGATACATTATTGATAAAAGCGGAAAAAAAACGGAAGGTGTAGTCCATCTGCACGGAGGCTACTCCAGCCCGTGGCAGAATCAGTTAAAAGTAAAATTTGCAGCGATTGCCGATATTGATAAAGTAAAAAACAAGATCAAGTTTAAAACATATGATACAGACGATATTAAAGAATACATGCTGTATGAAGGGGGTACTCCAAGGATTTTTAAGTCTGTAAAATATTCGAATATGAGAGAAGCCATCAACAGTTCGGAAAGCACAACAGGGCTGGCTGCCGGGTTTAAGGCGATCAATAATCTTTCAAGAACAGATCAGTTTGCAGAAGTGGTAGCAGAGGGTAAAGTGACTGTTTATAAGCTCTATGGTTATCCTACAGCTCTTTCCCCCAACAGCACACAGGCAATTACCCAGGCAGAAACAGACCGTTTAAGAGAAAATCCCAATTACATCTTTTCCAAAAAAGGCGGAAAGGTTGAAGAACTCACTCCTGCAAAAGCCAAAATTATCCTTGCAGACTGTCCGTATGTAAAAGCCAAAATTGCAAAAGGAGAATATGGTTCTCTTAAAAATGAAGAAAAGAAAAGATCCGGTTTCGGAAAATTCATCAGAGACGAAATCAGCAATGCTACAGTAGATAAACTTTCAATTATCAACGAAGTGATTTATGATTACAACGAAAATTGCAAATAATAAGAAAGGCTTTCAATCGAAAGCCTTTCTCGTGACATTATTTTTTTTACTTTTATCCACCACCAAACTATTTGTCTTATGAAAATTCTATTTCTCACAGCCAGTTTATTTCTTGTTTTTTCATGTAAAAATGATAAAACACTTCATAAAGAATCTGCTCCAATGAGCAGTTCTGCAATAAAAACGGATTCTGCACAAACCAGCGCAGCTGAAGATCCTATTGATCAGATTAAAAAAGAGTATGCTGCCCTTCAGACTCAATTGGAGGCTAAAAAACTAAGTCAATCAAAGTTTATTTATGATTGTAATGATGAACCTTCAGGGGAAGTTACTTTCCATTCCGACAAAAATGAGATCAAAGTGATAGAGCATTTTTACGCGGAACACAGTCATTTCTCCGGATCTGAAAAATACTTTATAAAAGATGGAAAGCCTTTCTTTATATTCAGACAGGAAACCGTATGGAATTTTGATGGCGGCACACCCGAAAAACCTGTTACCAAAGATGATATTACAGAAACCCGTATTTATCTTCAGAATGATAAACCCTTGAAATGCCTTGAAAAGAAATACAGCATAAAATCTGATCAGAAAGAAAAAACAGCGGATAATATTCCAAGTAAAGAAGTGCAGTGTACTATAGATGAAGTACTCAAAACCTACCAATCTCTATTAAAACACAAAGACCAAAAAGGATCAGTAGAATGTCTGTAAAAGCAAAAGAGGTTGTCTCAAAGCCAAATGATTTAACACTTGCCATTGACACAACCTCTTTTATTGTTTTATATTTTAAAATTTGTACACAAAAGCATTGATATTCATCCCTGCACCTACAGAAGCAAATAAAACCACATCATTTTTCTGAATTTTATGATGCTCCAGTTCCCCCTTTAAAATCATAGTCAATAAAGACGGAATGGTTGCAACACTACTGTTTCCTAATTTATGAATAACCATAGGCATTATATTTTCAGGAACCGGTAAACCATATAATTGATAAAACCTGTTAACAATAGCCTCATCCATTTTTTCATTAGCCTGATGAATGATAATTTTATTTAATTGACTGATGGAATATCCACTGTTATCCAGACATTTTTTCATAGCATCAGGAACATTCACAAGGGCAAATTCATAAATCTTTCTGCCATCCATTTTGATATACTTTGTATCCGGACATTTCTCATTGTTATAAGATTTTCCAAAATACAGATAATCTTTCTCCTCAAAGGTATAAGAAGCTGATAAATGAGACTTTATTCCGGAGTCATCATCGTTGTTCACTTCAAGTACAGCTGCTCCTGCACCATCGGCATAGATCATACTGTCTCTGTCATGAATATCTGCTACACGGGAAAGGGTCTCACCACCAATCACCAAACATCGTTTTGCAATACCTGCTTTTATAAATGCATTAGCCTGTATCACTCCTTCAATCCAGCCGGGACATCCAAAAAGAACATCATAAGCCACACAGAAGTTATTTCTGATTCCTAACAAATGTTTCACCCTTGCTGCAAGGCTTGGTACTGCATCGGACTGAACTGTTCCAAAACGAACATCTCCAAAATTGTGGGCAAAAATAATATAATCTAATGTTTCAGGATCTATTCCTGCATTCTCAATGGCAGCTTTGGCTGCAATAAATCCAAGATCTGAAGCAACCTCTGTACTATGAGCATATCTTCTCTCTTCAATGCCTGTAATTTTTTTTAACTTGTCTGTAATAGATGTATTATTATCTTTTAATAATACCCCGTTTTCATTAAGAAAAATATGTTTATCAAAAAATAGATTGGTTATTGTTTCAGATGGTATGTAGTTACCTACGCCAGTAATCTTCGTCATCACTTTAAAATGTTTAACTTCCTGTTTTAAATTAAGATTTCAGGAATAATTCTATAAATATAATGAATTAACGCAAATACCCGTCAATATATTATAGAATGCAGTCTCTTTCCGATAAAATTCTAAACAAAACACCAAAATCGTGATTCAGAAGCAATAGAATGAGCTTATGTAAAATAAAAAAGAGGCTTCCCATTGGAAACCTCTTTTTTATTTTCAACCACTGAAAATTATACTTTCATAATTTCAGCTTCTTTTGTCTTAAGATGCTCATCGCAAAGCTTAACGTATTTATCAGTGTAATTCTGAATTTCTTCTTCCACTCCTTTTACAACATCTTCAGAAACTCCTTCTAGTTTTTTAAGTTCTTTCAAACCGTCCTGTCTTGCGTTTCTTACCGTTACTTTAGTGTTCTCAGATTCTACTTTAGCCTGCTTTGCAAGCTCTCTTCTTCTTTCCTCCGTTAAAGGCGGAACATTCAGGATAATATTTTCTCCGTTGTTAGAAGGTGCAAAACCTAAGTTGGAATTGATGATCGCTTTCTCAATCGCATTGATTGCCGTTCTGTCCCAAGGTTGAATAGAGATTGTCATTGCATCCGGAACAGAAACATTCGCAACCTGGTTGATAGGAGTCATTGCTCCATAATATTCTACCATTACATCCTGAACCATTGATGTGGAAGCACGTCCTGCTCTAATTCTTTGAAATGCGTGATCCAGGTGCTTTACAGCTGCATCCATGTCTTGTTTTACAGATTCTAATATAAGATCTAATTCTTCCATTATTATATTAAAGTTTGATAAATTACACATCTATTAATTCAACTGAATACCAACCACTTAAAACTCAAAAACTCTGTAAACATAAGGGTTTTTTCACTGTTTTAAATTATTTTTTACTATTCAGTGCTGCAAAAATAATAATTGTTTTTGAATAATGGGTATTTCCATAGACGGATTTTGTGTACTTGCCTTTTCTTTACTAAAAAGAATGCTGTTTTTTATATAAAATTCATCTCGCAGAGAAATAAATCAGGTATAAATACTTACTACAAATTTTGGTCATTTCTACTTACCGGCAAGCCATTTTTTCTGACTTATTTTACACTATCAGTAAAACACAATTTTTCTGAAAAAATTATTAATCGTTTTATTAACTAATTTTAAACCAATCACATCATGACAAATCCATCTTTAGACGCCTATCAACAGGTTTTTGCTATGGCAGGTCTTGCCAACCGTGCCGGAGGTTACAACGGTTTGGGTATCCAGTTACAGCAGCAGCTTCAATATGATTTATCTTATTATTTTAACAATGTTCCTCCGGTTAAAATAATGGATCAGAACACACCTTCCATAGCTAATCCTTCAGCCGTATCGGAATTAGGAAACTGGGATTTGGTCTGGGGACCCGCTCTGATCGAAGAAAAAAATGAAAAGGGCATTCCTACCGGAGTGGCAGATAACGCACTATATGTCGTTAAATCTAATGCAGTTGCGTTTCCCGGAGGTCCTACACTGCCTACTTATGTCGTGGCTATTGCAGCTACTAATCCTTCATCACTTTATGATTGGGAAACAGAAGATTTCTCAGTTTCACAAGTGGTAAACTGGACGACTTATAATCCTTCCAATTTTGCTCCATCAGCGTATAATGGTACTGATCCTTACATTTCAAAAGGAACTGCTACCGGCATAAGTATTCTTCTCGGACTTGAAAGCCCTCACTCTGCAGCTTCTCCCAATACTACACTGCAGCAGTTTCTTGCAGGCCTAAATCCGGACCCGGGTACAGCCATAATATTCTGCGGGCACAGTCTTGCAGGAGCACTATCACCTACTCTTGCCCTTTATCTGAAAGAAAATAAGGATCTGAATGCTTTCGGGGTAACGCTTGTATATCCAACTGCCGGACCAACTCCGGGTGAAGCCGCATTCGCTAATCTTTTCAACAGCAAATTCCCACCGCTGCCACCAGGATGGCAACAACAATCCGGCACTTACCAAAGCTGGAATACCATGCATTGGAATGATCTGGATGTAGTGCCTCATGCGTGGACGGTATCAGAACTGGAGAAAATTGCAACTATATATGGTAAGGCCACTAACAATATGACTCCTTATATATTGCAAACTTTACAAAAAATGGCTATTGATGATTCTTCAAAATCAGGAGCCAGTTATACAAGAATACAAAACCAATCGCTTCCGGGCCAACTCCAAACCACTATCAAAACACCTCCTGAAAATTTGCAAGATTATATGCTTCAGCTAGGCGTGCAACATGTGGGCATGTATAATGGTATTCCTGCAACAGGACCTAATCCTCAGGTAAATGGACTTATTTTACCACAGCCATTACCCAAACCGCCCGTTTTAAATCTGGTACCGGGAGTAACTGCTGTCACAGAATCTGAGATGATTATAAAAATAATAAATCAGATCCTTGAATGGATTCTGTCCCATTACACTTTGGTTGAAAAAGAAAATGCTACACAAAATATTGAAGCAGACAAATAGGTATTAAAACTGCTATAAAAACAAACACCTGTCACGAAAATCGTGGCAGGTGTTTATTATATTTTTCAACTAAAATTGACTACAAATCAACCAAAGTACCTACATTTTCTCCGTCAACAATTTTTGACAGATTACCATCTTTATTCATATCAAATACAATGATCGGTAACTTATTTTCATGGCTCAAAGTAAAGGCAGTCATATCCATTACTTTAAGGTTTTTCTCAAATACTTCATCAAAAGACAATGAGTTGTATTTTACCGCATCAGCATTTTTCTCAGGATCGCTGTCATAGATTCCGTCTACTCTTGTACCTTTCAGGATCACATCAGCTCCGATTTCGATTGCTCTTAGAGTAGCTGCTGTATCTGTAGTAAAATAAGGGTTTCCTGTTCCTGCTCCGAAGATCACGACTCTTCCTTTTTCAAGGTGTCTTACTGCTCTTCTTTTGATGAAAGGCTCAGCTACTTTATCCATTTCTATAGCAGACTGAAGTCTTGTCTTGATTCCTGCATCTTCCAATGCTCCCTGCAAAGCCATACCATTGATTACGGTTGCCAGCATTCCCATATAGTCTCCCTGCACTCTGTCCATTCCTTTTGCAGCTCCTGCAACACCACGGAAGATATTTCCTCCTCCAATCACAATCGCAACTTCACAGCCTTTTTCGACTACTTTCTTGATCTCAACAGCATATTCCTGCAGTCTTTCGGTATCAATACCATATTGTCTGTTTCCCATTAAGGCCTCACCGCTTAGTTTCAGAAGGATTCTTTTATATTTCATCTTTTATTTTTAAGTAACTTTTTATTAGTACGGGTTTCCCCAGAATTTGATTCTGCAAATATAATCATTAAAAATTTTGATAAAAGAAAAATATTAAATAGAAATAATGTAAGAAATATTTTGAAAAGTACGAAAAAGGATTATTTTTGCATTAATTATAAATTG
>JASLCD010000406.1 GCA_030146295.1 Chryseobacterium sp. | reverse complement strand
TCATAAAAGTAATCGGTGTAGGGGGCGGTGGAAACAACGCTCTGAAGCACATGTACGAGAAAGGAATCCACGGAGTTGATTTCGTGATTTGTAATACAGATGCTCAGACTTTAGATAATAACCCGGTAGCCAATAAAGTTCAGTTGGGAACTTCTATCACAGAAGGTCTTGGAGCTGGTGCCGATCCTGAAGTTGGTGAGAAATCAGCCATCGAAAGCATTGAAGATATCAAGGCTGCCATGGGCCAAAACACCAAGATGGTGTTCATCACTGCCGGAATGGGTGGTGGTACAGGTACCGGAGCTGCTCCTGTCATTGCTAAAGTAGCGAAAGACATGGGAATTCTTACTGTAGGTATTGTTACCGTTCCTTTCAGCTTTGAAGGGAAAAGAAGGTTGGAACAGGCAGAAAACGGTCTTGATAAATTAAAAAATAATGTTGATTCATTAATTGTGATCAACAATGATAAACTGAGACAACAGTTCGGAAACCTAGGATTCAAGCAGGGATTCTCAAAAGCCGATGAAGTTTTAGCCAATGCAGCCAAAGGGATGGCAGAGGTTATTACAGGTTACTTTGATGTAAACATTGACTTTAGAGATGCTAAATCTGTACTTCAGAATTCGGGTACTGCCTTGATGTCTACAGGAACTGCTTCAGGTGAAAATAAAGCCGAAGAAGCGGTAAGAAAAGCTCTTGACTCTCCACTATTGAACGATAATAAGATTACAGGAGCCAAGAACGTCCTTCTATTGATCAGAAGTGGTGCTGAAGAAGTTACCATGGATGAGATCGGTATCATCATGGACCACATTCAGAAAGAAGCTGGAAACACAGCGGATATTATTTTCGGGGTAGGTGCTGATGAAGAATTAGGAGATGCTGTGAGCGTTCTTGTTATTGCAACAGGATTCTCAAATGACAACAAAAAATTTGCCGGTCCTACGGAAAAAATCAGAATCAGTCTTAACGACAGTCTGGAGGCTCCCAAAAACTCTCCATTCAAAACAAGAGAGGAAAGAGAATCAACTCCTGAGACAACATATGACTCCAGCAGAAGCAATCATTTCAGATTAGATGATGAAGACCACAGCACACAGTTTAAGGTTACATCTATTGAAAAAAAAATGATTCTTGAAGAAGAACAGGTGAAACCCGAAATAAAATTCTCTGATAAAGAGGAAGATATAATAAATACTCCTGAACAGGGCTGGAGAAACGAAGAAGAAGGTGAGCAGGAATACAGCTTATTTTCTATTGACGAAGACAACGAAGATCCTAATGACCTGGAAATTCAGTCTTTCTCATTTGATTTTGAAAATAAAAAAGATGAGCCACAGTCCGGGAATACCTTCAGCAACTCTTTTTCAGAAGAAAAACCTGTTGAATTCAGTTTCTTTGTAAACGAGCCTGTCAGAAATGAACCTAATACGGATTTTGGACAGCCCAAAGCAGAATTCAACACACCTACCAATGCTGCTGTAGCAGAGCCCGCTCAGAAGATTGAAACGTTCTACCAAAAACAGGAAGAGCCAAAGGTGGAAACAAGAACCGCTTTTGAAAACAAAACAGAAATTGAAGCTCCGAAAACGGAAGAATCAGAATTCACTTTCGTGAATAAAACGATGGACCAGGACAGAGTGATTGAAAGAAGAAATAAATTAAAAGAATTCAATTCCCGCTACCAAAGCTTTGACAGCACGAGTGAGTTTGAATCTATTCCTGCTTTCAAAAGAAAAAATATTTCGATCGATGGAACCAACGCTTCAGATCAGAACATCAATACGTATCTGTCTGACAACAACGGATCTATGCAGATCAGAGAAAACAGATTTTTAAATAAAGACGTTGATTAAATGCTATAAGCAGTACGCAGTAAGCCATAGGCTATCCCAGCCGAATCAAAAAGCTTACTGCTTATTGCCTAAAGCCTAAAGCATATAAACATGAGTTTAGAAAATACAATAAGCGAAGCTATAAAAACAGCCATGAGAGAAAAAGACAGAGTCGCTCTGGACTCTCTTCGTGCTGTAAAATCTCAGATTCTTCTTTTAAAGACTGAAGCAAGAGGTGCTGAAGTATCTGCAGAGCAGGAAATTGCTATCCTGCAGAGAATGATCAAGCAGCGTAAAGACTCCTTCGAGCAGTTTTCCGCTCAGGGCAGACAGGATCTTGCAGAAGTAGAAGAGGCTCAGATGAAGGTAATTGAGAAATTTTTACCTAAACAACTCTCTGCTGAAGAATTAGAAGCAGAAATTAAAAACATTATTTCTGAATCCGGAGCTGAATCTATTAAAGATTTAGGGAAGGTTATGGGAGCTGCATCAAAAGCATTAGCCGGAAAATCAGACGGAAAAAGTATTTCCGAGATGGCTAAAAAACTCCTGTCTTAGTTGAAAGACACCCGTTGATGGCAATTTTATCAGCCCTCAACCTATTTTCTATCAACTATTTATTGTAGGATATACAACCTTTGCATATCGATTTGATTAAAGAAACCCGGAACTTTTCAGTTCCGGGTTTCACTTTCTTTGGATATTAAAGTTTGTTAATCAGCTTTGATTCTAAACTGGAAAAAGAATTAAGATACTACCATATTTCAGACCGTATTTAAGTGATTGATTGCTTGAGGGAAAGCTTTAAATGTTTTTTTCATGGTCGTTTGTTTTTCAGAATCATTTCAAAATTAATAATAATTTTCCATTATTCCTAATCTTAATTCACATTTTTTTGAATATTATTACATTATTAATATTTGGTTAATTTTATATGACTAATCGATTGATAGTTTTTATATATTGAACAAACGCAAAGAATTGCTTAACTTTGTGCAGATAAAAAACAAAATATATGTATCCAACAGATTTAGTAATGCCTATGAAGGCAGAGCTTACAGATAAAGGTTTCCAGGATTTGACAACTCCAACTCAGGTAGAAGATGCACTGAAGCAGTCCGGAACGACGTTATTGGTTATTAACTCCGTATGTGGATGTGCTGCAGGTGCTGCAAGACCGGGAGTTGTATATTCTTTGACTGGAGATAAGAAGCCTGATCACCTAACAACTGTATTTGCAGGATTTGATACTGAGGCTGTAGTAGAAGCAAGAAAACACCTTGCTCCATTCCCTCCAAGTTCTCCGTGTGTAGCACTTTTCAAAGATGGTGAATTGGTTCACATGCTGGAAAGACACCACATCGAAGGAAACCCTGCAGGGGCTATCGCAGCCAACCTTCAGGCTGCATATGATGAGTATTGCTAAGAAACAATAATCTTAATATCAAACCGTTACATATTTTGTAACGGTTTTTTTATTTAATCCGGTAAAAAATTTTCAGAAAATTCAAATATCATTATATTTGTTGGAATGGCAACCAAAGCACTTTTCAATACCGTAGTAAACTGGTTCATCCGTCAAAGGATAGACCAGATACAGAATTTCATGGACCATCCTATTGAAACACAGAAAGGTATACTCTTTTCTCAGCTGTTTCATGCAGAAGATACTGAATATGGTAAACTATACGGATTCAATTCTATCTCCAGCTATCAGGATTTTAAAAACAAGGTTCCGATCGTTACCTATGAAGAAATGGAGCCCTATATTGAAAAAGCAAGACAGGGACATAAGGATGTAAGCTGGCCGGGGCTCATTAAACATTTTGCCAAATCATCGGGAACAACCAATGCCAGAAGCAAATTTATCCCCATTTCTGCCGAAAGCCTTGA
The DNA here is from genome assembly GCA_030146295.1 of Chryseobacterium sp. GTDB lineage: Bacteria > Bacteroidota > Bacteroidia > Flavobacteriales > Weeksellaceae > Chryseobacterium. The sequence goes on along the minus strand of JASLCD010000406.1, from coordinate 6,619 downwards.
ATACTGCCACATGAAGGCAGGAAAGGACATGGTTTCTATCTATGCCAACAACCATCCGGAAAATCAGCTTTTTAATTATAAAAATTTACGTTTAGGCGGAAGTTCTGAGCTGTATGCTGATTTTAACACAAAATTCGGCGATTTATCCGCTATTTTAATTGATAATCTTCCGTTCTGGGTAGAAATCACCACAACTCCAAGCAAGAAAGTCTCCTTGATGGGAGAATGGGAAAGCAAGCTGAAAGCCATTACTTCTGAAGTAAAAAATGAAGATGTGGGAAGTATCCTTGGGGTACCAAGCTGGATGATGGTTCTTCTGCAAAAGGTATTAAAGGAAACCAATATCGGAAGTATTTCAGAGCTATGGCCGAATCTGGAGGTGTTTTTTCACGGCGGAATAAGCTTTAAGCCCTACAGGGAACAATTCCGGCAGATCATCGGAAAAAACATCAATTACTACGAAATATACAATGCTTCTGAAGGCTTCTTCGGGATACAGGACAGATCAGACAGTGATGAGATGCTGTTGATGCTGGATTATGGCATATTTTACGAATTTATTCCAATGGATCAGTTCCATTTTTCGAATCCAAAGGTGGTAAGCCTGGAAGATGTGGAAGTGGGAAAAAATTATGCAATGGTTATTACAACCAACGGCGGTCTATGGAGATACCTGATTGGTGACACCGTTGTCTTTACATCAACAAACCCTTTCAGAATCAAAATAACAGGAAGAACCAAACATTATATCAATGCTTTTGGAGAGGAACTCATGATTACCAATGTGGAATCCGCCCTTTCAAAAGCATGTGAAGCTACGGGAGCACAAATCACAGATTTCACAGGAGCCCCAGTCTTTATGAAAGGAAACGAAGGAGGTGCCCATGAATGGATTTTTGAATTCAGTCAGCATCCGGATAACCTTGACCGCTTTATTGATGCTTTTGACAAGCATTTAAAGACGATCAACTCGGACTATGAAGCGAAGAGATACAACAATATAACTCTTAAAAGACCTATTATACACATCGCTAAAGACAACCTTTTTTATCACTGGCTGGAAGCTAAAGGAAAACTTGGCGGGCAAAATAAAGTACCAAGATTGAGCAATGACAGAGAATATATTGATCCTTTGCTGGAAATGAATAAATAACCAATATATTCTTCTCAGGAAATACATAAAAAAGCCGCAATTCAGTTGAATTGCGGCTTTCTAATTTATTTGCTTAAGTCTTCTTTTACTTTTTTGGCAGCTTCCTCTACTTTTGATGCTCCTTTTTTGGCGGCTTCTTTGGCATCTTTTCCTACTTTATTCGCTTCATTTTTGATGTCCTGACCTGCTTTATTAAGATCCTGCTTTGTTTTATCAGCAGTGGCATCAATTTTATCTTTAGCTTTTTGAGCGGCATTATCTATTTTATTCCCCGCTTCATCTACCTTTGTTTTAACATCCTCTTTTGTTTTGTTGATTTTTGCAGTATCAACAACATTCGGAGTTTCTGAAACTGTAGTTGTCGTAGTGGTAACTGATCCGTCAGAGTTTTCTACCTGCTCTGTCTTTGTGGTCGATTTTGTACAGGCAACAGTGAATACCGAGATCACGATGGCTGCCAGGATTTGCTTTTTCATATATTATATTTTAATGATTGGATTTATTCTGTTTTAGCCTCTTGAGCCGGAGCTGCTCCGGAAGCTTTCTGTTTCTTTTCCGATTCTGCTTTTTTCTTCTCTTCGTCCTGCTTTGCCTTATTTTCTTTTTCCAGCTCCGCTTTAATCTTATTTTCTTCGTCCAGCGCCTTTTTAGCCTGTTTTACAGAGTCCAGATACTGTGGAGAAGACATTCTTATCTTACGGGCAATATCCACCGAAACAGCCCCTGTTGAAAAGGAATCAATAGCTATAGTATCATAATTCATCTTAACTTCCTGTTCAGCAGCAAATCCCGGAGATTCTTTCTTGGAACACGCTGTGAAGAGGATGGTAAAAACAAAAACTGCAGACAGTAAATTTTTCATGGAACTAATTTAGCAGAAATTCTGCAATTACAGGATAATGATCCGATAATTTCACAGACTGATCTACCTTATAACTTAAAGGAATAATAGATTTTGAACTGAAAATATAATCAATTCTCAAAGGCACTTTATAATCATGAAAACTGCTTGCACTCCCTTTTCCTGCCACTAAAAAGGCATCCTGAAGGTCTTTTCCCAAAGTATAATATTCATAAGAATTGGGAACAGAATTAAAATCTCCGGCTAAAATAACCGGATAGGGAGATAAATCTACCATTTTTCTGATTCTTTTTACCTGATCTTCATGGGCCTGAAATGTAGGTGTCATATGAGAAAGTAATTTCGAAACATTCCCAAAACCTAAGCCGTCCAGCTTTGTAAACATGGATTTATGAAGCCTGAAAGGTTCAAGATAAACATTTACGATTCTGATTATCTTTCCATTGATATCAATATCGGCATAGAATGAATTTCCCCTTGCTTTCTCATCAATCAATTCTGCCTGTCTTACAATTTTATGTTTTGTTTTCAGAATGACGGAAGGGTATTTTATGAGATCACGCTTTATAGCGCGGTTGGTGTCTTTTTCCTGCACAAGAATAATATCTGCATCTTGTTCTTTGATATAATTTTTTACTTTATCCCAACCGTATTCACCATATTTTACGTTAAATGTCAATACTTTAATATCCCGTATTGTCTTTACATTTTCTGTTTTAGGAGAAAAATTGACCCATCGTCTGATTGGATTATAGAAAATAAGAGTACCTAATACAAAAGCGATGGCTATTTTTTGTTTTTTAAAAATCCATATCAAAGTAAGGATAAGGTAGGTTATTATGAGATAAGGAAAACCAAGAGAGAGAAGATTAAGATTGCCTAAAAGATTAGGTGGAATCCACGCATTCCCCAGTGTGCACAAAAGCAATACGGAAACAACGATATGTATGAATAGTAATATCTGGTTCGACTTCATAAAAACGGTCTTGGTACGTATTTTCTTTAGCAAAAACCCTACCAAGCACAAAAACTTTAACTCTTTTTATGATTATTTATTCCCCAGTGACAACTTCACAATAACGGGATAATGATCTGATATACTGACGGAACGGTCAACCTCATAAGACACGGCACGCAATGATTTTGAAGAAAAAACATAGTCGATCCTGATGGGAAATTTATAGTCGTGAAAGCTGGTTGCACTCCCTTTTCCGGCCGTTATAAATGCATCCTCAAGCCCCTCAGATAAGTGATAATATTCATAAGAATTTGGCACAGAATTGAAATCTCCTGTCAGAATAACAGGATAGGGTGAATTATCAATGGCTTTCCGAATGAGTGCTACCTGTTCCTGATGTTTTTTAAATGTTGGAATAAGCCTTTTCACAACATTTTTTACCTTTTCTTCATTGTCATCAGCATTTTTGTTAAGCCTCACCATATCTTTGTCAAAATGGAACGGATGGAGATAAACATCAATAAATCGGTAAATCTTTCCTTTGATTTCAATATCGGCCTGTAACCCCGGAATTCTTATGCTTTCATCCTGTGTATCTATTATTTTATAACCAATGATCTTATGCTTGGTTAAGATTGTAACACCCACCTCAGGATTTGCTTTCTGATACCCTTCAAATTCATATTCTTTACCTGAATCTTCCTGTAGAAGCATGACATCTGCATTCTGAGATTTCAGATAAGGTGCAATTTCAGGATTCCCTTTTCTGCCCACTCTGGTATTGAAAGAAACTATTTTTATTTCTGAATCTCCATTTTTAGGAGTGGAATAATTCACCCATCGCTTTACAGGATTGATAAAAGCCAACCCCAAAAACAGGAATAAGAAAGCTCTCTTTTTCCAACTGAATATCCAGAATACTGTTAGAATGACATACAGGATAATAAGCACCGGAAAACCTAAAGAAAGCAGGTTAAACCAAGGAAAAACCCTCGGCGGAACATAGGCATTCAATAATGTACCCAGCAGCAAAAAAAGAATTCCAAGATGCAGAACGAATAATATGAGCCGGAAAACCTTCACAATGTTATTTTAGTTGAAACGGTACAAATGTTTTTTCCAGTTGAGTGCCAACAACCAGCCTACCAAAGCTCCTCCTACGTGGGCCAGGTGGGCAATACCTCCCCCATTTCCGGATACTCCGAGGTATACAGAAACAACAACAATAATAGGCAGCAGGTATTTTACTTTGATGGGAACAGGAATAAACATGATACCGATTTTGGCATCCGGATATAGGGTTGCAAATGCTGCTACAACACCGAAAATTGCTCCGGAAGCACCAACCATTGGCGTGGCTACAATGCCTTTGAAACTTTCCAGCAGCTCCTTTTGTTTAAGAATGGAATCTGTATTCCCTGCAAACTCAACACTTGCACCGGACAAATATGCATTTACATTAAATCCTAACTGCTCCAGCTCACGGGAAAGCTGCTGAACTTCCACAAAGTTCCATAAATTAAAAAGGAAAAATGCACCCAGACCACTTGCAAAATATAAAATCAAATACTTTCTATCTCCTAATGTCTGCTCCAGAATTGGCCCAAAGCTGAAGAGCGTCATCATATTAAATAAAATATGCATAATGCTTCCATGCATGAACATATGGGTAATAACCTGCCATGAATGGAAAAAAGGTGAAAACGGATAAAAGCCCGCGAGATAACCAATCATCTGATTTCCCATGAAGTAAGTTACAATAAATACTATAACATTAATAATGATAATATTCCTTGTAATGGGTGGTATATTGTTAAACATATTTTTTAAAATTTGTTTTTAAAATCATTAAACGGAACCTCGTAATAGCATCTTTTCCCATCCGGCAAAAATTCCGGGAAGCCTAATACTGTAAAGTCTTTGATAAGCTGTTCCGCATCTTTTTTATAAATAAAGTCAAATCTTGACTTCGACTGCATTTTGTTCCATTGATTATGGTAATAATGCAAAAATTCTTCTTCTGTTTTATATTCCAAAATTTCAAAAAGGTTTTCCAGAAATTTCATCGCCTGTGTTTCTTTCAATCCTTCAGGAAGTGAATCTATCCTCAACACACTTTCATGAGCAATTTTCATGTCAAACCCTAATTCGGGAAGATATTTTTTGATCGAATTGTATTTTGTTTTCTCGATCTCATTCATATGGTACTCCAAAGAGAAAAGAAGGGCATGGCTGTTTGTATTTGATTTTCTGGTAGATTTATTGCCTTCAGAAACCAGTAACCTGTGCATCCTTCCAAGATCCAGCATCAAGGTCACATCTCCTTTATTGAAAAGCCAGTAGCCGTTCGGAAGTCTCATAAGGTCTTCATCAAAATCTTCATCTTCAAATAAATTGATCTTTGAAGGTTCAGCGGTAATATTCTGATGGTACATTTCCGTAAGGTTCTGAATTTCTTCCGGATGCACTACAATTTTCTCTTCCAGGAACGGGTTATAATCTTTATCTACTATAATTTCAGGCATTTTTACAAAACCGCTTCCTCCACCGTTCCCTTTACTGGGAATGGGCTTATTCATCATTTCATCCAATTCAGGATCTCTGTCGAAATCAAGGCTTGGAGATACATTATAAATTCCCAAAGATCGTTTAATGGTTGATCGGAGCAAAGCAAAAATAAGATGCTCATCTTCAAACTTCACTTCCGTTTTCTGCGGGTGGATATTGACGTCTATTTTCTCCGGATCAAGTTCCAGAAAAAGGAAAAACGAAGGTACATATCCCGGCTGAAGCAATCCTTCAAAAGCTTCCTGTACAGCTTTATTGAAGTATGGGCTTCTGAAATATCTTCCGTTCACAAAAAGAAACTGCTCTCCTCTTGCTTTCTTGGCTCCTTCAGGCTTGGCAACAAACCCGTGAAGTTTACACCAGATAATATCTTCTTTAATGGGAATCAAAAGCGGCTGAAGCTTTCTTCCGAAAACATCTACAATACGCTGCATCTGACTTCCTTTTCTCAGTCTGAAAACAGCTTCATCATCATGAAACAGGGAAAACTCCAGATTTTCATGAGCTAATGCAACTCGTTGAAACTCATCAATGACATGTCTGAATTCAATATTATTATTTTTCAGAAACTTCCTTCTTGCAGGAACGTTATAGAAAAGATTTTTCACTAAAAAGTTTGATCCGTCTGCTGTCTGAACCGGGTCCTGAAACTGAAAAACTCCGCCTTCGATATAAATATTGGTACCGATAGAAGTTGCTTGTTGTTTCGTTCTGAGCTCCACCTGGGAAACCGCTGCAATAGAAGCCAGTGCTTCACCACGGAAGCCTTTTGTGGCAATCTTAAAGATATCTTCAGTTCCTTTGATTTTGGAGGTAGCATGTCTTTCAAACGCCATGCGGGCATCTGTTTCAGACATCCCTTTTCCGTCGTCTACTACCTGAATAAGGTTTTTCCCGGCATCTCTGATGATCAATTCAATTTTCGTTGCATCTGCATCTATAGCATTTTCCAAAAGTTCTTTCACGATGGATGCAGGCCGCTGCACCACCTCTCCTGCTGCAATTTGGTTGGCTACATGATCCGGTAAAAGCTGAATAATATCTGACATAAAAACGTAAATCAACTTACAAAAATAGT
>JASLCD010000404.1 GCA_030146295.1 Chryseobacterium sp. | reverse complement strand
TTGTGAATAATTAAATGAAAAGCTAAATATATTTTCAAGAAAGTGTAACTTTGTGTTACACTTTTTTTATTTGTAAAAGTCTGATTGTATGAAGAGAGGCATAATCATATTCTTTACAGTTCTGGGTATTTTCCTCCATGCTCAGAATATCAAAACCAAAAGAGGAATTATCAATCTGGATGGCATTCCGGTAGCGAAACTGTCCAATAAATCCAGTGAATACACGTTTATGGATCTCAAGGAGACCCCGATGTATACTATCAAATTCATTGATAAAAGTATCGTTGATTCTGTTCGCGACAGCTATATCAGCATCAATAGAGTGTACAACAGAGACAAAACGATTGAAATTGATTATTCATCACCTTCTGCATTTTCCGGTGAAGAAAAGTCGGCAGTCTATACTTCGGTTAAGGATCTTAAAATAATTGATAACAAAGGCATCAATGTGAAAAATCTTGACGAGATCTTTTCAAATGTTCCCAAAAGAAAGCTGGATACTAAAACCAAAGATGCTTATGCCATCAGAAAAAAAATTGATAAGATGAATATTGAAGTCAATAAAGTAGGAGAAATTCTCAGTAATGGCGTTCCGGTAGGATATTTTACCAATTTACCCGTAAGTTTCGGTTCAGATGATACGATCATGGATAAAACTTCCATCGATATTGAAATCTATGATGCGAAAAGCAAGCTTATCGGAAGGTATATTACCACCACAAAGCAATTGAAGACTGCAGGTGGAAAATCGTTCACCATTTATAAAGAAATGTCTGGGAGAGCTTCTATTCTAAAGTTTCCAACGTATAAAGCACTTGCAGAGCGCATGGCTATTATGGATCCTAATTTTATTAAAATACAGGAGAAAGTATCTGTAGGTACTGTTTCAAAAGAAACTCCTAATTAGTAATTTGATTTAATTAAAGAAATATATTTTACGTTATATCAATAGGAACGGGCTTTAGCCCGTTTTTTTATTAAAGATTAATTTTCATCTGGCTTTAGCCCAAACTTATATAATCGTGCTTTTACATATTTTGTCGGTTTATATCTGGCAGTTAGAAATTTGAATTTGATTCCTTCCGTATAAAAAAATAGAAAGATTTATTTTCTTAAATCAAAATCTGCATAATCCTGAGATCTGCGAGAGATTATACTTCAGTTAAAACGACATTTATTCATTCAGAGAATAAAATTCATAGAAAATTTCTCAATTTCAAAAATCCCTGAGAAAAAACTGAAAATTTTTATAAACTTAAAATCACTCCGTTTTCCTTTAATTGCTGTATTGGTTTTGAGAACCAGAACAACTCAAAATCTTCAAAATTCTCTTCAAATTGATTCTTAAGTTGTTGAATAGTAGGCTTTTTTGTGTTTTCAATAGAATTCTCCTGCAATAGATTCATCAGCCATTCTGCTTTTTCCTGTTCCAGCTCAACCTTCACAATATTGGTTTTTAAGTGGAATGTAAGTATCGTATATGTACCGGAATATTTCTTTTTATTTTTTACGCGATTCTCAGCGATTACATTTTTGGTAAGAAAGACAACTTTGGAGTTGGTCTTCAATTGAAACTGTCCATCCTCTAAAAGACAGTCGTGAATATAATCGGGATGAATAGTTGTTCTTGGAATTTTAAAATCAAACCACTCCTGAAGCGGCAGTTCAAAATTCACTCCATGCATATAATTGAACAAAGATTTTTTTAATCCGAAGCTGAACTTGTTATGATCGATTCCGGTTTTATCTTGAAAGTCTATATCATTATTGGCAAACCGAATTTCTTGTTTTACCGGAACAACTCCAAAATCTTCAGGGTTCATTCCAACAGGTGAATGAGCCGTCATTGCAAACTGATGCCAGAAACCACTTTGAAGAATTCCCATTTCAAACATCTGTCGAATCATTTCCAAAGAATCAACGGTTTCCTGAATGGTTTGCGTAGGGTAGCCATACATCAGGTAAGCATGTACCATAATTCCGGCTTCTGTAAAATTTCTTGTTACATTGGCAACCTGTTCTACAGAAACTCCTTTGTCGATTAATTTCAACAATCGGTCACTGGCCACTTCAAGCCCTCCGGAAACAGCAACACATCCCGAAAGTTTCAGGAGATAGCACAAATCGCGGGTGAAACTTTTTTCAAAACGAATATTGGTCCACCAGGTAACAACAAGATTTCTTCGGAGAATTTCCAAAGCGACCTCTCTCATCAGGGCAGGTGGTGCAGCTTCATCCACGAAATGGAATCCTGTTTCACCCGTTGTTTTGATAAGCTCTTCAATACGGTCTACCAGAATTTTAGCAGAAATAGGTTCATAGATTTTGATATAGTCTAATGAAATATCACAGAACGTACATTTTCCCCAATAACATCCATGGGCCATCGTGAGTTTGTTCCATCTTCCGTCACTCCACAAACTGTGCATGGGGTTGGCGATTTCTATAACAGAAATATATTGGTCCAGTTTCAAATCCGTATAATCCGGAGTTCCGATATCAGCCTGTTTGTAATCGTGTCTTTTAGAATTATTCTTGTAGACGACTTCCTGATTTTCGATGAGAAAAGTTCTTTTAAATTCTCCTTCTCCATTAGAGATTTCTAAATTTTGGTGAAGAAGTTCAATAGGAAGTTCGCCGTCGTCTAAGGTAATAAAATCAAAGAATTCAAAAACTCTCTGATCTTTAATTTCTCTTAGTTCGGTATTGGGGAAACCTCCTCCCATTGCAATTTTAATGTGAGGATGATGCTTTTTGATCCATTGTGCACATTTGAAAGCAGAGTACAGGTTGCCGGGAAAAGGAATTGAAAAACAAACCAATTTTGGCTGAACGGCTTCTATTTTTTCACGAAGAATTTTTAAGGTAAACTCATCAATAAATGTTGGACCGCCAGATAGTTTTGAATACAGTTCATCAAAAGAGTTAGCGCTTTTTCCGAGGCGTTCCGCATATCTGCTGAAACCAAAATCTGCATCAACATTTTCAACAATATAATCTGAAATATCCTCCAGGTATAAAGTAGACAGATGTTTAGCTTTGTCTTGAAGGCCCATATTTCCAAAAGCAAACTCCATATCATCCAGCTGATTGAAACGGGAAGCTTCAGGAAGGAAATTCATACTGCAGATCTGTCTTGCCAGAGTAGGTGTTTTGTCCTGTAAAAACAAAATAACCTGATCTATGGTTTTGATATATTCTTCTCTCAGGGCATAGATTCTCTGAGAATTTTCAGAAGCATCCTGAATATTAATTTTATTGTTGAAAACCTTCTGAATTCCTTCTTTTGAAAATAATTCCAAAATAACATCAATCCCCAAATCTACCTGATAACTGGAAATATTTTTGGTATTTAAAAATCCTTTAATATAAGCCGTTGCAGGATAAGGAGTATTAAGTTGGGTAAAAGGCGGAGTAATAAGAAGCAGGTCTTTCAACAGAAATTTTTTGCAAAGTTATTCTAAAGTTTTTTTAGAAAAAAATTTTTTCCCCTGATTATAGACAGTGATGAAAAGTCTTTAAAGTCCTGCTATTTGACAGGATGTTTTTAAGGGATACGATTTCCCTTACCATATCATCGTTTTGAAATGGTCATACAGCTGCTCAATTCTTCCTGTGGAATAACTAAGGCTTTATTGAAAGTAGTTATTTTGCAGTATTAGATAGATGTCAAAATAAATTGGTCGGCTTAATAAACAAACCGTCCGGAGAATGATAAGTGATAAAGTTTAAAAAAGCATCCTCGTCAAAATATCCGTCTTCGTCAAGGACTTCGGTATTCAGCAAGTCAATTTCACTAGGTGTTTCCAGGCTGATATTCTCTATGAACTTTCCGGTTTTACCTATTATTTCATTGTGAAAGCTAATTAAATACCTGGAATATATATTTCCTGCCGCAATGGTATAATGTCCGTTTTCTGCAATGAGCGAGGTCATAATACTTCCTCCGATGTATGTCTCATTATCATTGCCTGATGCTCCGAACAATACTTTACCGGTAACATTACCGGAGCAGTAAAGCGATCCGTTGATGATAATATTTTCTGCCTGTATATTGCCCGTTACAATAAGAACAATATAGTCTTCAACATAAAGGGCTCTGGACAAATGGATATCACCTTCTAAAAGAATAATCTTATAGCCTTCACCTTCTTCGGTAATTAATTCAAGAAAATCACTATCATCATTTTCTATAAGGATCATCTCGGGGGCATCGTCTTCATCATTAAGGTGAAGAGAAGCATCTTTTATTTTCTCTACTATTTCATCATCCAGCATTTCCATAAGCTCAGTAAGCTGTTCATCATCTAAAGCACTTTCATTGAAAAAGTTGTTTTCCAGAGCTTGGTGGGTGATTTCATATAGGCTTTCGGATTTTTCTTTGAGTCTGTTGTATAATTGATCTTTGGTGAGTTTTTGTAATTCTTTCATCTGCTTTATACTAAATGTATTGATATGTGATAGGAGGGAATGTCTATCAATAGCCCATTGCAATATAGTCAGATAATTTTTTTTATGCCAGCGAACGGGTGTAATTTTGAATATTTTTCACATAAGATAGAAAAAAGGTATATGCCACCTCTTTTTTTTGATACAAATAAGATCCAATTATGAATCAGAAAAAGAGAATTATTAGCCTAAAACCTAAACAAGCTTCACAGATAAGATATTTTATTATGCATGATTCAGATTTTTACGGTCTGTAATAACATTTAACGTAACCCCCAGCAAAATAAGGGTAATCCCGATCAGTAAATTGTTGGTAAACTTTTCATGGAATATCAATACACTGATCAGTACGGCAACTACCGGTTCCAACGCCCCTAAAATAGAAACGGGTGTAGATCCGATATATTTGATAGCATAGACAAGACAAAGGCTGGAAATAACTGTAGTGAGGAATGCAAAAACAAAAAAGTTAAAAAAGATTTCTGCTGAAGGAATAGCAAACGACTCATGCGCTGCTGCAGCTTTGGTCATAAAAAACATTGATGTGAATAGCATAGAGTAGAAAGTAAGCTTAAATCCGGAAACCTTCATGTTCGATTTGTTTACAATAACCATATACAATGCATAGAACAATGAACTTAGCATTACAATTCCCAATCCTGTAAAATTGATTTCGAGTCCACTTCCTTTTAAGCATAAAACAATGACTCCGGTAAAAGCGAGAAGCAAAGAAACAATCGATAATCTGGTAAGCCTCTCTTTGTAGATAAAAAACATAATCAAGGCTACGATAACGGGATAAATAAATAAAACAGTAGAAGCAATTCCGGCAGTAAGGAAATCATATCCTAAAAACAAAAACTCCGAAGAAAGGGCATAGCAGACTCCAAGTATAGCAAGAATTAACGCTTCTTTTTTATTGATTTTAAAACTTTCTTTTGAATACAGCAAATATCCTCCAACCATTAAGGCTGAAAAGAAAAATCTATAGAACAAAGTAATATCCAATGAAAAGTGTGCCTGCTTGATAGGCAGAATAAAAATCGGAATCAGGCCATAGGAAACAGCTGACAAAATTCCCAGTAGGTAACCTTTAAGTTTCATGTGTCATTATCGTTATTTAAATAAAAAAACCACTGATTGATTCAGTGGTTTTTTTCTTTTATGAATTAAATCGGTTTAAAACTTAATCCTTGCTCCTGCAGTAATTTTTGTTCCTGCTCTTTATAGTAACCACTTACTAATTTATCATGAATGGCTTCAAATGCGGCCAGAGTTTCATTAATCTCTGCATCCGTATGGGAAGCGGTAGGAATTAATCTTAATAGAATCATTCCCTTCGGAATGACCGGATATACAACGACAGATGTGAAAATACCGTAATTCTCTCTCAAGTCTTTTACTAATAGAGTAGCTTCTACCGGAGTTCCCTGCATCATTACCGGAGTTACACAAGTGTTGGTATCTCCAATGTTGAATCCTCTTTCTTTAAGTCCGTTTTGTAGTTTATAAACATTCTCCCAAAGTTTAGCTTTGATCTCAGGTTTTGATCTCAACAGCTCCAATCTTTTCAGCCCTCCGATTACCATTGGCATTGTAAGGGATTTCGCGAATATTTGTGATCTTAGGTTGAATTTCAGATATCTGATGATTTCTTTGTCACCCGCAAGGAACGCTCCGAAACCAGCCATTGATTTAGCAAACGTAGAGAAGTATACATCAATCTGATCACCACAGTTCTGTTCTTCACCCACACCGGCACCTGTTTCACCAAGTGTCCCGAAACCATGTGCATCATCTACCAATAATCTGAACTGGTATTTAGATTTAAGATCGCAGATTTCTTTGATTTTCCCCTGCTGGCCTCTCATTCCGAAAACTCCTTCTGTAATCACAAGAATACCTCCTCCTGTTTCTTCAGCTACTTTAGTTGCTCTCTGAAGGTTTTTCTCAAGACTTGCCATATCGTTATGTCTGTAGGTAAATCTTTTACCGGAATGAAGTCTTACCCCATCCACGATGCAGGCATGAGAATCCATATCATAAACAATAACATCATTTCTGCTCACCAAAGCATCAATGGTAGAAACCATTCCCTGGTAACCGAAATTCAATAAGTATGCTGATTCTTTTTGTACAAAGTCTGCCAATTCTCTTTCCAGTTGAAGGTGCTGATCTGTCTCACCAGACATTGCTCTTGCTCCCATTGGATAGAACATTCCGTATTCTGCAGCTGCTTTTGCATCTGCTTCTATTACTTCAGGATGATTACACAATCCTAAATAGTCATTAGCACTCCAGAAAATTACTTCTCTACCCTGAAACTGCATTCTAGGGCCGATAGGACCCTCTAATCTTGGGAAAATAAAATAGCCTTCACCATAATCTGCAAATTGTCCAAGTGGTCCTGGATTTTCTTTTATTCTTTCAAAAATATCCAACATTATATCGTAATTTTTAAGTAATAAAGCCTTTTTTGTCAGAACACGCAAAAGGCTTTAATTGTATCGTGATTTTATTTATTCTTATTTGATAAACTCAGTTTTGAAAACTTCGTCGTAATTGTGAACACAGTTGTTTACAAATCCCTGCTCGGCCATCCATTGATCACTGTATACTTTAGTGATGTATCTTGAACCGTGGTCAGGATATATTAAAACAACAATGTCATTTTCTGTGAGCTCATGAGACTGCGCATATTGCATCAGACCCTGTGTAACAGCTCCGGTAGTATAACCTCCCATGATTGCTTCTTTCAAAGCAATTTCGCGGGTCCTGTACGCCGACATTTCATCATTTACCCTTACAAACTCATCTACCTTGTCAAAAAGCAGGGCAGCGGGGATCAGGTTTTTACCCATTCCCTCGATCTGATAAGGATGTACATCTTCTTTGTGAATTTCTCCTGTTTCGTGATAGCTTTTTAGTATAGAGCCATCTGCATCTACTCCGATGATCTTGATATCCGGATTTTTCTCTTTCAAAAACTTTGCTGAACCGGATAGCGTACCTCCGGTTCCGGTACAGGCAAAAAGGTGAGTGATCTTACCTTCTGTCTGCTTCCAGATCTCGGGACCTGTCGTCTGATAGTGCGCATCAATATTCAGTTCATTAAAATATTGATTGATGTAAATAGAATTAGGAGTTTCCTGGGCGATTCTTTTAGCTACTTCATAGTATGATCTCGGATCATCCGCCGGTACATTGGCTGGGCATATATACACCGTAGCACCCAATGCTTTCAGATAAGCAATTTTCTCAGGTTTCGTTTTATCACTTACTGCAAGAATACACTTATATCCCTTAATGATACATACCATCGCAATAGAAAACCCGGTATTACCGGATGTAGTTTCTACAACTACAGAATCTTCTTTTAAAAGGCCTTTTTTCTCTGCGTTCTCTATAATATGAAGTGCGATTCGGTCTTTGGTGGAATGTCCAGGATTATATGATTC
>JASLCD010000393.1 GCA_030146295.1 Chryseobacterium sp. | reverse complement strand
CTACAAATAAAACACCTTTTAGTATATTTTTCTTCTTCATAATTTTTTTTACAGCCTGCAAAGTTACGACATATAAATTAAACTCATCTGAAGTGTCATCATGATAGATAAACAAAATCGCCACAAGCAAGCTTGTGGCGATTTTGAAAATTGATTATAAATAAATTATTTTTTAACCATTACTTTTGAAGCCGCTTCGAAACCAAGTCCTTTGATTTTAACCATATAAGTTCCGTTTACCAAATTGCTTGTAGAAATTGCTTTCTTAGCATCCGGTGAAATTTTGTCTTCAGAAGAAACCAGTTTACCAGACATATCATAAAGTTCTACGCTTACTTTTCCAAGGGTTTTGCTTGGGAAGTTGATATAAAACTCATCTTTAGCCGGGTTTGGATAGATTACAACTTTACTATCATTAGTGGTTTTCACCTCATTAGTTGCTAAAAAACATTCTTCAGGTACTGCAAAATTTTCTACCTGATCCGTGATGTTATTTTTAAGCCCGGCTGAAGCATTTACCCCTAAACCTCTTTTGGCAAAGACACCCCAAATCATACATTTATCCTGACCTTGAGTCGTTGCTAATTCTGCTGCTAATATGGCATCTCGGCCTTCAATGAAACTAGGATTACATGCCTGCAGCTTTAAAGCATTAGTGATTAACTGCAATACTCTTGTACTTCCGTTGGTAGTATTCGCCAACACATCTGAGGAATACCCATACTTTTCAACATATTTCCAGTGAAGATCCCATAGCATTGTTGCCCAAACAAATCCGATAGAATGTACATCCAGAACCAGGCCACCATTTGAATTGGTAAATTGCATTGTATTAGTATCTCCATAAGTAAAATCATTAATGGCAAAATTAGGAGAGTATCTTGCTGGTCTTATACCTCCTCCTTCATTTGGCTGTCCACCTACATATGTACCTATACCTCTTGGTACTAAAGCATTATCTCCCGCCTTATTGGTTAACATTAATGCAAAGAAATCAGACCATCCTTCTCCCATTTGTTCCTTACTTACATTTGCGTTCAAACACGATGATCCTGTACCTGTAAGTCGGTTTGAAATTCCATGTCCATATTCATGAATAACAATTCCGTTATCGAAACTTCCATCAGGAACTACATTATATGTCGGATCTTTTTTCAATGTAACATTTACAGTTGCATTGGAAGCAAGCTGACTTTTTATATATTCTCCTTCTGAATTTGTAACAAGTATTGAAGGAATGGTAATTGTAGCATCTACCCCTCCCATTGTAGGGGGAATATTAACTGCGGCCGTATTATTATATACTATAACCCCAACAGCTCCGGCATTCTGAGCATTCTTTACCTTTACTGTAAAGCCACAATTAGTTCCTCCTCTTTCAATAAGCCCAATCTTTCCTGTAAGAGATCCTGCAGGTAATGCCTGGCAACCTTGTATATCCGTTGATAGTTTTACCTCCCCCGTTACACCTAAAACATTTAACGCTGGCCCAAATGCAGCTGCTACAACTATGGGTTCGCGAGGAACCGCAGAACCAGGGCTGTTATAAAATAGGAATCGGCTATTAGTTGTTGACCAAAGATACATCTGCATCCTAGGATTATAACCGTCTTGAGGAGAGCTAAAGTTTGCGTTATTTAAGCCTCCTCCATCTTGCGCTTCGGCATATACAGAATCATCATCTCCTCCTACAGGTCCATTACCAAAATTGTTCTGCTGGAAGTTTCTGGCAGATTCTGTAAATCCAAATTTGTAGAAAACATCATGAACTTTGTTATTCAGATAAAATAAATTAGTGATTGAAGCATTCCTGTTGTTTACAGGAGTTTCGTTAATACTGAAAGGGAAATTAAAGTTTCTGGTTGCTCCGCCTTCAGCAGGAGTACCTGTAAGATAGCCAGGAGCTGTTAAAGCAGTTCCCGCTACATCTTCGTAGGCAAAAACGTTATTTCCTCTGGTAATGGTATAATGATTAATTCCGTCAGAATGCCATCCTTCAGGAGAGGCACTTAGGTCCCAAGGGTTGTTAAGGACTGATCTTGAACCAAAAGTAGCCGATTCAATTGGTAATGGAAATACATTATAGGATGCATTATCCGGCAAAAATAATGGAGTATTGTTTTGTACTATACTATTTTGAGGTCCTATCAATGTATTCTCAAAATGATCAGCATGGCTGTACTCCGCATCTGAACTGTAGGCATCATGATGGAAATTACAAGATAAAGTCAGGTTATTTTTTAACAGGATATTTCCATTGTTGGCATCTACTAAAATATTCCAGTAATTCGGAGACTTTGGCTCCATTAGCGTATATTCATATGCCAGACGCAGGTCTCCACTCTCGTCATTGGTGTATACCAGTCTTTGATTGGCAGATGTTGCTCTTTTTTGAGCCTTTTCAAGATATCCAAGAATCGTAAAATTAGCAATATCAGGATTTTTCAGGTCTTCAGCAATTTTTTGAAGCGCTGTGTTTTTGTTAATAAGCGCTGTACCTGATGTAGATGCAGTATAATCTTTTACAAAATTATCTGTATAATAAACAACTTTGCTGTCCTTGATCAATGCTGTTCCTACAGAATTGTATATCGGCAAACCTTTATATGTCTGTAAAAATTTAACCACATCACCATTCATTGATTTTGACGGATCCACATTATCAACAATGATATTATTAAGATCAGATTTTTTATATTCTCTTATTTTATTTCGAGAAATATAATCTTTAATCAGTTTTTCATTATCCTGTCCAAACAATACTGATGGAAATGCAGAAAATACTGCAAATAAAAGAGGTAGAGCTTTGTTTTTCATATCCATTATTAAAGCCGCTAATCTACAAATAATTCACAAATCTTTAATTGTTTTTTTATTTAAAATTTAAAAATAATTAAATACAAATAAAACCAGCGAATTATTATTGTTTTACATATTTCTTAATAGGCAGAATCTAGTCATAAATTCATACCTACCTCATTATATTTACCTGGTTTTTAGATTTTTGCGGGCCCATTATTTCATTAAACAGGTCACTTCTCCACGGATTTTTTTTAATGATCATTGCTCTCTGTTTTTTTTTGAAAAGCTTTTGTTTTGTGATAGCTTGAAAGGCTATATTAATGATCCTTTCTTCATCAAATTTTGCATTATATATGGATATTTGGATAAAAAAAGCCGCTCAAATGAGCGGCTCCTTATATATAATGGGATCAAAGATTATTTACCTTCTTCCATTTTTCTTTTCAACTCTGCTAATGCATCGATGTCTCCAAGAGTAGATCTTTCTTCGTTGTTTGAAGAAGAAGATA
>JASLCD010000375.1 GCA_030146295.1 Chryseobacterium sp. | reverse complement strand
TCTCATGTTTAATTTGAGTTTTCATGGTTATTAGTTTTTACCCAGCTTCGGCTGGGTTTTTTATTTTCAAAAAACAGACTGTTTTTTTACTAATTTCATAAATTTTAAACCTATATAGAATCATATTTGATGATATCATTGCTTTCACTTCAATTAATGAAACAATCGTATTTTCCAAAATACGATTTGTCCAACAAGTCAAAATATGCCAAAAGTGGAGTTATCTGCCAAAATAGGTATGTCAAAAAGTAGAGTTATCTAAAAACATATTTTTTTTCGTGAAATTTCAGAAAAAAATAAGTCTTGAAAAACAGACATATCGCCAGAAAATTACATCTGATCTTTAAAAATGATATCAAGACATTTTATACTGACATCATGACAATAGAGAAGATACAGATTGTCCGAATTAATCTGTAATAATTATAATAGTGATTTCCGTTTATTTTTGAGCTGCTTCTTCTGCCTCATCCATCAATTTAATGTAAGTGGCATAGCGGGAATGCTGTATCTCGCCTGTTTCAAGGGCATCAAGAACCGCACATTTCGGCTCATTAACGTGAAGGCAGTTGTGAAATTTGCAATCTTCTCTCTTTTTGAAAATCTCTGGAAAATAGTGCTGCACCTCTTCTTTTTCAATATCAATCATGGCAAATTCCCGAACACCAGGGGTATCAATCACATTTCCGCCAAAATCCCAGAAGTGCATCTGCGCAAAAGTTGTCGTATGCTTTCCTTTCAGGTGGGTATCCGAAATCTCAGATGTTTTTAAATTCAATCCTGGCTGTAAGGCATTTACTAAAGTAGATTTCCCACAACCAGAATGGCCGAAGAATACAGAGGTTCTGTCTTTAAGAATTTCCTCCAGCTGATCAAGATTCAGCCTTGAATAGGATGAGATCTCCAAAGTATTGTAGCCTATTTCCTGATAGAGAAACTCAATGTCTTTTACAATTTCAATTTCTTCCTCCTGGAGAACATCAATCTTATTGAAAAGAATCAATGGTGTAATATTATAGGCTTCACAACATGCCAGGAACCTATCCAGGAATCCTAAAGATGTTTCAGGGTGTTTTAGGGTAAAGATAAAGCAGGCCAGATCAATATTGGAAGCAATAATATGAGCTTCTTTTGAAAGGTTTACCGACTTTCTGATCAGGTAATTGGTGCGTGGTTCAATTTTCGTGATCCAGGCGATATCATCCTGTTCCAGTTGAAACTCAACAAAATCTCCTACAGCAAGTGGATTGGTAAGCCTTGTTTTTATTAATTTGAATTTCCCCCTGATTCTGGCCTCGAAAATTTTATTTGTTTCCAATTCCAAAACCTGGTACCAACTGCCTGTAGATTTAATGATTTTTCCTTTCATAGATAATGCTGGTGCAAATATAAGGAATTAGGGCTTAGAATTCAGGAAATAGGTTAAAAACACACGTTTCATTTCTCCTAAATCCTGAGGTCTAAGCCCTAATTAATATTTTCTGCCGGAAATGGGTAATCGTTTTCAGGAATTAAATCAAATCTTATTTATCATCAACCCTCATCCTTTTACCTGTTTCTGCAGCCTATCTCTTATCGATCATAATGCTGTTCTGAACTTCAATAGATTCTTCGTGAATTGCTTTGAAGACTTTTTCAATGAATTCATGAGACATTCCTGTTTCTTTTGCTTTCTGATTGGCGTATTCTGTGATTACTTTCCAACGTTCTGGCTGGAAGATCGCAATATCGTTTTCCTTTTTAAGTTTACCGATCTTTTCAGAAATTTTCATTCTTTGAGAAAGAAGTTCAATCAACTGGAAGTCAAGATCTGAGATTAAAGTTCTGTGTCTACCCATCTCTCCTTCAAAACCTGCAAGATTGGAGCTTCTTACTTTCAGATTACCAATAAGATCTGCAAGAACCTCAGGAGTAATCTGCTGAGAAGCATCACTCCAAGCCTCATCAGGATTGCAGTGCGATTCAATGATGGCTCCCTGGTATCCTACGTTAAGGGCTTCCTGAGTAATATCAGCAAGACCTGTTCTGTTTCCGCAGATGTGTGACGGGTCTATCAGCATTGGAATATTTGGAAACTGGCTTTTGAAATCAAGAGCAATCTGCCAGTTCGGGTTGTTTCTGTATTTTGTTTTCTGGTATGTTGAAAATCCTCTGTGAATTACTCCCAGGTTTTTAATATCCTGACCTAAAAGTCTTTCCAACGCTCCAATCCATAATGCAAGATCCGGATTAACAGGGTTTTTCACGAATACAGGCTTATCTGTTCCTCTCAATGCCATTGCAATTTCCTGTACCGTAAATGGGTTCACTGTAGAACGTGCTCCGATCCAAAGAACGTCTACATCTGCTTCTAAAGCGGCAAATACATGATGTGCATTGGCAACTTCGGTAGCTGTTTTGAAACCATACTCTTCCTTTACTTTCTTTAGCCAGTTCAAACCGATCACTCCTACTCCTTCGAAACCGTTTGGTTTGGTACGAGGCTTCCAGATTCCCGCACGGAATACCGATACATTTGCATTGGATTCTTTAATCCTCCTTGCGGTTTCAAGCATCTGAGCTTCACTTTCTGCACTACATGGTCCCGCGATCATTAGAGGCTGTGTAAGCCCATCGATCCACTCATTTTTCAAATCATTTAAATTCATATTCTAAATTTTATTGTTTTTTATATATATTCTTTTAGTTGACAGCAATAGCCCTTTGGATTATAAAATTTAATTTATAATTCTTTTCAAAAAATGCCGTTCAAAAGTTTTTAAAGGAATCAGGAAAATAATAGGGCTCTACTTCTCCTGTATTTTTTGGAAAGAAATTCAGTTAACAGTACCAATAAAATCGGTAATACGTTCTGAAATTTCTATAATAAGAAGCAGAAAAACTAAAATAACCGCTAAAAAAGTAATTAGCGGGTGCAAAAAAAGACAGATATGTGTTCGTCAATTTTTCCATTTTATTCTAGAAATGCCTTGTTTTAGCTTTTCTGGTTGTAATTTGTTTTTGTCAAAAATATATTTTCGACAGAAATATTTGACAAATATATAAAAATTATGTCAAATCAAACTTCATTAAATCATCAAGATCTTTCAAAAGTGG
>JASLCD010000475.1 GCA_030146295.1 Chryseobacterium sp. | reverse complement strand
AGAAAGTCTAAGTAAACTTTTTGAATTGTAAAATTGCTTCATTTCTCCAAATAGATTTTTTAATGTTTCAAATATAAGTTTTTTATTAATATAAAAATAACTTTTATGAAAAATTTCCAATAAAGATTTCCAAATAATATCAAATCAACAAAAACAAAAACTCATCCGGAAAATCCAAAAATACACTCCAAAGAATCAATCATTAAACATTAACTACCATACGCCGAAAGTTCATTGTATGAATAATAAAAGTTAAGATTCTGAATCTAATTTAATTATCTTTGCGGTATGAATTTAGATTATCTAGTAAGAGAGCCGGAAAATATTACATCCAGTACTCCTATTCTTTTTATGCTTCATGGCTACGGCAGTAACGAGCAGGATCTTTTCAGTTTTAGGGAAACGCTTCCCACTGACTGGATCATTGTAAGTTTCAGAGCTCCGCATGATACTCAATTTGAAGGATATTCCTGGTATGATATTAATTTCAACGATCCCGAAAATTTTATTGATGTTCCTCAGGCAAAAGAATCTTTAAATGCCGTATTGGAAAGCATGCTCAAAATTATCAACCATTATGGGCTTACAGAAAGCAAAACTCATCTGTGTGGTTTCAGCCAGGGAGGAATATTGTGTTATGCTCTGGCTTTAAAACATCCTGAACTTTTCAATTATGTTGCCTGTCTGAGCAGTTATCCCGAGGATAAAATTCTGGACGGTATTGTAAAAGATAAAAAGAAACTGGAAAGACTCCGTTTCTTCATTTCGCACGGATCTGATGATGCTGTGATTCCGCTTGAATGGGGAAGGAAAGCGGCTGACCTTCTGTATGACCTTAGCTGCTATTTCACTTTCAGAGAATATATGAGCGGACATGGGGTAAACCAGAAGAATTATATGGATCTGATGGACTTTTTCTCCAAATAACCGGAATCCGGTTTGAAATAAATTCAATAAAAAACACTACTTCATTGTAGTTTATATAAACATTCCAGCTTTTGGAATGTTTTTTTATTAACATATAGATAATTTCAGTAAATTCAGTAAATGAAATTTAAATTGCTTTTACTGGGATTGTTTCTAAGCATTTTTGTAAATGCCCAGAACTCTTTTGAGTTGATTAATACGAAAAAAGCGGTGATTCCTTTTCAGTTTATCAACAACCTTATCTTTATTCCGATCAATGTCAATGGTGCAGAACTTACCTTTTTGCTGGATACGGGAGTTTCGGAGACTATTCTTTTCAGTCTCGAAAATAAAGAACTGAAACTGAGCAATGTTGAAAAAATCAAATTTTCCGGTCTTGGAGGAAGCTTAAGTATTGACGGTCTAAAATCTGAACGTAATTTGGGTAAAATAGGAAATGAAATTGTAAATACATCGATGTCTCTTTACATTATTATTGATGAAGAGTTTAATATTTCGCCGCATGTAGGAATTCCTGTAAATGGGGTGATCGGATATCACTTTTTCAAAAACCATCCTATTTACATCGATTATGTCTCAAAGAAAATAACGGTTTATGAAAACTCCGATCTTCTGCAAAAGAAAACCAGAAGATTTGAAGAATTCCCAATCACGGTTGAAAAAGACAAACCTTATCTGTATGCCGGTGTAGAGATGACGAATGAAAAGAAAGATTCAAAACTGCTGATTGATCTTGGAAACAGTGATGCTATCTGGCTCTTCCCTACTCTCATTAAAAACTTTGTTTACAACAGACCTAATATTGATGATTTTCTTGGCCGTGGATTCAATGGAGATATTTATGGTAAAAGAAGCCGGATTCATAATTTTTATCTTGGAAGTTTTAAATTTGAAAAACCTCTTACCGCTATGCCGGATGAATTTTCTATTCAGCATGTCAAATTGGTGGAAAGCAGAAAAGGTTCCTTGGGAGGCGAAATTATGCGGAGATTCACGGTTGTTTTTGATTATCCCAACCAAAAACTGTATCTTAGAAAAAACAGGTATTTTGACGATCCTTTTCATTTTAATATGAGCGGTCTGGACTTCAAGCAGGACGGGTTGGAATGGCAGGAAGATAAGTTGAAAATTGAAACCCAAAAGTCTATTATGGTTGCCACTGAGGTTTATAAAGACTCTTTCCAATATAAGTTCAGTTTAAAACCTATTTTCTCTATTGCAGGGGTAAGAAAAGATTCTCCCGCTTATAAAGCAGGTCTGCAAAAGGATGACAGAATTCTAAGCATCAACGGAAATCAAACCTCAGATATGACTCTGGAAAAAATTGTAGAGCTTATGAAATCTAATGAAGGTAGAAATATTACCATGCTTATTCAAAGGAAAAATCAAAAACTGACATTGAGTTTCGAGCTGGAAGATCCTATTCCTTATCAAGAATAAAAATATGAAAACTGAAGAAACCACCTTAGACAGAATAAGAACCCGGCCAAGGTTCAAAATGTTTACTCATCTTACTAAAGAAGAGTATGCAGACAGTCTGAAAAAATATATGGAAGGACATAAAGACGAATTTTCAGGCAATATCAATAAGGAAGTGGCTACCATCTGGGTAGAAACAAAGTATGACAATTACTGGAAACCCCGTCTTGCCTTACGGGTAGAAATTGAAGATGAACATACGGTAATAAGGGGAGTATTCGGCCCCAGTTCTGCTGTGTGGACATTCTTCATGTTCCTTTATTTTTCTTTTTCTATTTTCTGGATGACCTTCTTCACGATGTATTACGTAGAGAAACAAATAAAAAGCGCCGAATACCCTTGGGCACTGAGCGCTTCTTTTGTTATGTTATTTTTTATTCTTCTTACTTATATCGCTGCAAGATTCGGGCAGCATAAAGGTAAAGATGAAATGATTAAGCTGAGAAGGTTTGCTGAGGAATCTACACTGCAGTTTGAAAAGAAAATCAATTAGACTAAGGTTCTATCGGCTTTTCATTCTGAATAGGTGTAGCAGCTGCTTTTGCCGCTTTGATAGAATCCACCACTTTTTCTCTGTTGCTTTGTTCTTTAAGCATTCTTGGAACATCCGGCTCAAGAAGCTTAGTCAGTTCTTCAACAGAGATATTATTGGCATTAGGATCATCCAGAAGCTTTCGCCATGGTTTTCTACCGCCCCACTTATAATCTCCGAATACCATTACAGCTGTACCTTTGGCTTTGGTAGTGGCACCGCCGGGATTCAGAATCCAGGTATCTGCATAGGAATACAGCCATTTTGCATCTTTTCTCAGCAATCGCAGACAGGAATGTGAAGCAGGATATCCCGGAAGTGTATATTCATGCCATCCTATTCCTCCAATATTGTGAATATTAAAGTTATAAGGAAGTTTCCATTCACTGCTCACCGTAGAAATGGCCAGCTCTTTTTTCCAGTTGGCAAAGGTAAGCCCTCTTGTGGTCTGAGCTGCTTTTTTACCCATACTTGTAGGTCCCCATTTCACAAGACTTCCATTGGAATATACCGCAAAAGCCTGTATAGGATAGGAGAAGATGACAAATTTTTTCACTCCGCTCAATACATCCAGCTGCATTGGAAATGGAGAATATGCCATTAATGTTGTATCTATTTTAGCGGGAACTACCAATGTATCGGCATTCCATTTACTTTTAGAATCCAGTCTGTTTAAGGCTAAAATAGCAGTACGCTCTTCTACGCTGTATTTCTTACTGTATTCTGCATAGATAGAATCGCGCATCTTTTTATCCTTTGGAAGAACAAAAGCATTATAAAAACCATTTTCCTGCATTACGGGCGGAACAGATTCTTTTTTTACTACGGGAACAGAATCCTTCTTTATAGAGTCTTTTTCTGCTTCCGGGGTTTCCGAAGCTGAGACAGTATCTTTAAAAGTATCGCTTATTTTTTCTATCTCCTTTTTGCAGGAAACTAGAAAAACAGCGCATAAACAGGCATAAAGAAAGGATTTTTTCACAGATATGTTTTTCATAAATAAATAGGCCATTTAGTTTGGCTACCCAGTACAAATATCAGACCTAAAATTGAATCATAAAAGACATTCTTAAAAATACCGTAAAAAAACGGAGGTTTAGGGACTGTAAATGAGGAGTTATGGGCAGGCTGATTTTATAAGTTAAACGATCCCTCCAAGGATTCCACGACTTTCACAAAAACATAATTCTCCTTTTCAATGCTTTTGTGAAAATAGTTTTTTTCACCACGATCAGTTTACATCAACAGATTTAATACAAATCTGACAATCCATAAAAACACGATCAACGACAGCATTGAAAACTGAACCTTATTCACGTTTTTATTCCCGAAGTTCCATACCAGAATTTTATCACTGACAATTATTATTAATAGAGGAACCAGGCTGAACAGTAAATACATTCCGAATAAGGCATCAGGAGCTGACGATCCTGTCATCAGAATAACAGCAGCTGCCAGGCATGCAATTACAGCAATAATTCCCGCAATAAAAAAAAGGGTCCAGTTTTGAAATTGTTTTTTCATGAATAAATAGTATCAGGGATGGATTACATTGAAACGGATGTTGAATCTGTAATAGTAAAATATCCAAAAAGCCAGCCAAGGTAAGTTCATGATCAGACAAATGATGACATCCTCTCCACCAATCTTTCCCTCTGTAATCGTAAAAAATGAAAATGCAAAAGCCGTCAGAGGCAGCAGCAGCCAACACACTGATGTTTGTATTTTTCCATAAAACGGTTGTAAAAGAGAGAGCAGACTGCTTAAAGATAATAGGCTCAGAAACACAATCCAGAAAATGGTAAAAACATAAGCAAGCCCACTCATATCGCAATTCCTTGGAATATCTCTTACTTCTTTGGTTACATTTAAAAACAGAATCAGAAATACACAGGAAACCAACGTAGAGATCAGCCAGGTTTTAAGTATGGAGAGTATAATAAATTTTCTTTTTGACATCCAGTTTATGCTTATTAGCTAAAATAGGAATAACGGATCAATATACAAAACCGGAAAATCCCGGAAAAACTGATAAAAATTTACATCTTAATGGCCTCCCCATTTCTAAACTGATATTTAATAATTTGTTAAAGATGCCATGCCTATATTATCTATAATTTTGGCAAAATATCAGTTATCATGTTATACATCATTATGGTAGTTGTACTACAGGCACTTATCACCCTTACCCTGCTTATGTCTCTCATCAAAAACAGGGAATCTGTACTGAATATGCTGCTATTGTATATCGGAGTGGTCGCACTGGATATGGGATATGAATATTTCATTATTCAAAAATTCGGTTACGAATCTGTTCTGTATGAAATTCCGGGAAGTCTTCGTGTTTTTAAAGGGCTTATTTTTCTTTATATCACTACGCATTTAATCCATGCAAAATGGAGAGATAAGCTTAAATACCTGATTATTCCGTTGACTCTGGTGGTCATTCATCATGCGATAGCAACTTCTGCCAAAATGCTTGATCTTTCCTGGGCAGATCTGGCTGTCAGATCTTATAAATCTTACTTCGTTTACTACAGTGGCTACTGGATTACCTGTCTTGTTTTGTGTATTTATTTACTGACAAGATACCGCAAAAATATTACGCATCCTGCAGCCGGTAATTTCCGTTATCTGGTTTGTTACGTATTGATGGGAGTATTAGTTTTCTGGGCCGTCTACCAATTGGGTTGGGATACATTGATCTATCAGAAGATCTACAGCCTCCTTTTTCTCTTTCAATTCGGATGGATTTTGTACGTTTATATTTTAACGTACCAGTACAAACTGCAGGAACCACAAAATGCAGTACACTTGTCTGCTCCGAAAGAGACCTATCAGTATAAAGATCTTTCAAAAATAGATTTTGATTCTGTACAAAATGCCATTATTTCTTTCTATCAGGAGAGCCATGTGTATCTGGATGAGGAATTTACTTTAGACCAGCTCTCAAGCCATCTGAGAATAAGCAAGGCGGATTTAAGTATCACTTTTAATAAACACCTTCATTCCAATTTCCACGAATACACCAACAGAAACCGTATACAGCACTTTAAACAGATCTTATCAGAAGATCCCTCTGCCAGTGTAACGGATCTTGCGTTTCAATGTGGTTTTAAATCCAAATCTACTTTTTATAAATATTTTAAAAAGGAATTTGATTGTCTTCCTTCTCAGCTTGTTCATTAGTTACAATTATTTAATATTAGCAACTTACTGATTTACAACACGGTTCACCTCGAACTCAACAGAAGGAGTAGCATAAAATTTAAATGAACCAAAACTTCTGAAGGAGCTGACATCTTTGCAACAAACTTTATAAGGATGTCACGAGAAAGACTTTTTTTAACAAAAGCAGCATTTTTTCTTCTTGGGCCTTTGGCCTTTGCACAAACCACCGTTCACGGCACTGTAGTAGACAGCCAGGGAAACCTTCCCAACGCCCTGGTTTATATTGAAAACAGCGGACAGAAGGTAACTTCCGATACTGATGGTTCTTTTGTTCTTAATAATGTTTATGACGGCAGTTATAAGCTTGTTGTAGAATATAAAGGATACGATAATGTTTATATTCCTTTCACCATTACTGATAAAAAGGAAGTTGATCTTGGATTGATTAAATTCGGCGCTAAATTTAAAGAAAACAACCTTCAGGAAGTAGTGGTTACCAGTGTGTATAAGGCATCACAGGCCAGAGCAATTACCATGAAGAAAAACTCCAATACCATCACAGAGGTACTTTCTGCTGACGCTATCGGGAAACTGCCGGATCGTAATGCTGCTGATGCGGTACAGCGTATGCAGGGGGTATCTATTGAGAGGGATATGGGAGAAGGACGTTTTGTAGCGGTAAGGGGAACTCCTATACAATGGACCGCTTCTACCCTGAATGGCAACAGAATGCCAAGTGCCAGCGGGGATAATGCCAACCGTGGAATTCAGATGGATATTTTTCCTTCGGAGCTTATTCAGAATGTCCGTTTGTCTAAGGCTTTAACTCCGGATCTTGACGGGGATGCCATTGGCGGGAATGTGGATTTTATCACGAAAACCTCACCCAATAAAGAGACACTGGCTATAAGTATGGCTACAGGCTACGTCAATATGTCCAAATCTCCTACATACAATACATCCATCGTCTATGGAAATAAAATTACCGATAAGCTAAAATTCATTACCTCAGCAGTAATCTGGGAACGTTCTACAGCTATTGATCAGATGAGAAATATTTACAACTATGGACTGAAAGATAAAACAGCGTCCTATTCTATCAATCAGCTTCAGCTTCGGGATTATCTGGCGAACCGGCGAACTTTGGGATTCAATTTAGGATTGGATTATGAGATAGACAGCAGAAATAAATTGTATGCAAAAGCACTATACAGCCAATATAAAGACAGTCAGTCGGTAAGAGAAACCTATTTTAATTTTGACAGTAAAAATGTACTTCTTCAGGCGCGTCATGCGGATTATCTAACAGATCTTTATTCCATGCAGCTGGGTGGGAATCATCAGGTAGGACAGCGTATGGAAGTGAACTGGTCCCTATCCAAAGCACGATCTGAGTTTAAGTTTAATTCTCCGGACAATCTCGATCCCCATGAAAGAGGTTATCCTATGGTCAATTTTACGCAGCCTATGACTTATGGAAATCTGTCTGCTGACGGAAGAAAGTATATGGCAATGGATGCTCCTGACGGCATTGGTGATACCGGAAGATATACTCTACCTTACAATCAGCAGGCTATCGCAGCAGATAAACTCAAACTGAATCAGATCATCCTAAGCCAGAACCGGAATAGTGAAACAGACCTCCGGGGGCAGATTGATATCAAATATAAAGCAGCAGATAATTTTGAGCTTAAATTCGGGACCAAATACAACAATAAGAATAAGACAGTCAACAGTTCTCTGCTCGTTTGGATGCCTAAATCATCATTGGGGATTCCCGGAACTCCGGTGACTTATCTGAATCAGCTTGAGCGTGAAGCTTTCCAGTATAAGGGAGGTTTTATGAATCCATTAGGTAATCCTTACAATGCGGTGATCATTGATCAGATTACCAATGCGCAGATCGATCAGATGTACAATCCTGCCACACAAAACAACTTAGGATTAATGCAGGTGAGCGGTAAAGACAGCAATTCTAATATTACAAGCTCCTACAGAGGTACTGAAAATGTCTGGGCGGCCTACCTGATGGGAACCTGGAAGATTTCAGACCAGCTTCAGGTACTGGGAGGTGTAAGAAATGAATATAATGACGTAACCTTCTGGGGCAAAAAAGTAATCTCTGATAAAGACAATAAAACGGAAGACATCAAGGACAATAAAACCTATAATGTAGTGCTTCCTATGGTGAATATGAAATGGAATATCAGCAGTGACAGGATCCTGAGACTGGCTTATACCCGTTCTTTTGCAAGACCGGATTTTAATGACCTTAACCCCGGAACCATCGTGAATGATATTACCAATACCATCACTCAGGGAAATACAAAGCTGAATCCTACATTTTCGAATAATTTTGACCTTATGTTTGAGAACTACTTTGGAAAACTGGATCTGATAACAGCCGGAGTATTCTATAAAAACATTACCAATCTTATCTACAAAGACCAGTCTGTGGTAGATCTGGCAGGAAGAGCTTATACTTTTACAGCTCCTAAAAACCTGGAAGGCGCCAAACTGTTCGGTTTTGAATTCGGTATTTCTAAACGTTTTGAAAATCTCCCCGGTTTTCTGAGCAACATCGGGTTTGAAGGAAACTATACCTATATTTCTTCCAAAATGAATATGCCGGTGTACGAAAACGGCAAACAGACAGGAACCATGTCTACCACAATTCCTAATCAGGCAAAACATATTTTCAATACCATATTGTTCTATGAAACCAGTAAATTGATGATCCGTGTAGCCGGAAATTACAAAGGAAATTATGTAAGCGAAATCCGCGCGGCTGCAGGTGCAGATCATTATCAGTATTTTGATAAAAACTTCACAGTAGACCTTTCCACTTCTTACAGCCTTACCAGGAAACTCCGTCTGTTTATAGAGCTTAACAATATTCTTAACGAACCCAACCGCTATTATATGGGAACAAAAGACCGCGTAGAAAATATTTCTTATTCCGGAATGCGTGGACAGCTTGGATTCAATTTTAATTTTTAATCAAAAAGTATTTTTATTCATATGAAAAAGTATATATATGGAGCTGCATTTTGTATGGCACCACTGCTGCAGGCACAGGATAAATGCCAGAATGTAAGAATCAATCAGCTGCAGGTTGTAGGAACTCATAATTCATACGCGCAGCCGGCAGATCCTAAGGTGCTGGATCTTGTAAGCCCTATCATCAATGGGATGATGCAAAAATACAGCAGCATGATGTCTGAGGAGCAAAAAGCCAAATTTAAAGAGTATCATCCTTACGGAATGGATTTGAAAGAAGGACTTAATTACAATCATCCTGACTTTACAGAACAGCTCAACGCCAACCTGAGAGGCTTGGAAATAGACGTTTATTATGATCCCGAAGGCAGCAGATTCAGCCATCCTGCTACCTATGAGGTACTAAAAGCAAAAGGAGTAACAGATCTTGCTCCTTTTAATACCAAAGGGCTTGATCAGTCTGGTTTCAAAGTACTGCATATGGCAGATATAGATTTCAGAACGCACTATCCTACTTTAAAAGATGCTCTTACAGCTCTTAAAACATGGTCTGATCAACATCCGGGACACACTCCCGTTTTTATGATGATCGAGGCAAAAGATTCAGGTTTTCCGATTCTTGAAAACAGCACGAAGGTTCTTCCTTTTGATAAAAAAGCTTATGATGACCTGGACGGAGAAATTGTAAAATATCTCGGAAAAGACAAGATCATTACTCCCAAAGAGGTTCAGGGTACATACGGCACACTCAAAGAAGCTGTAACCCACAATAACTGGCCAAAGCTGAATGACAGTAAAGGAAAATTCATTTTTATGCTGCTTCCCGGAAGTGCCGGAACTTTGTCTTCGAAAAACAATCCTTACCTCATAGAGGGTTCATTAAAGGAAAGGGTCATGTTTCTGAACAGCGAGCCTGATGATTCTTTCGCAGGGTTTATCCTGCGGGATAACGCCATCGTAAGACAGAAAGAGATACAGGATCTGGTACAACAGGGTTTCATGGTCAGAACCAGATCAGATATTGAAACCTATGAAGCAAAAACCAATGACTTCACCCGGTCTAAGGCTGCTTTCAGCAGTGGTGCACAGGTAATTTCCACCGATTTTTTCCGCCCGGGAAATACTTATGGAACCCCTTATTTTGTGCAACCACCTCAAGGAAAAGATTATCTTAACAATCCTTTGAACGCTTTATGTAAATAAGCACTCCAGACAGGCAAACTCAGAGACCGGCATAAGCAAATATCCTAAACCTCACGTTTTTTTTTAATTCGTGAGGTTATTGACATTATGCCCTAAACTTGGCAAAAGGATTTCATCCATAAAAAATACTACAGATATCTGTCATTTGAATTCGGATAATGATGTATATAATTCTCCAGAAATTGCCAGGGAATTATTTATATCTTATCGTGGAAAACCATAAGCGAAACCTCAGAAATAAATCAGCCCGATTTAATCCCTACACCAGGATGAAGAGACTAAAGGTTCTGTACTGTTATAATTATTTCAATTGTTGAAAAATGGCAATGAATGCTTTTCTTTTTTTAGTAAAGTGAGTTGTCCTAAAATAAATCGACTTGTTCCAGAACACAGCATACAAAAAAAGTCTTCTATTTCTAGAAGACTTTTGCGATCCGGACGGGACTCGAACCCGCGACCTCCGCCGTGACAGGGCGGCATTCTAACCAGCTGAA
>JASLCD010000269.1 GCA_030146295.1 Chryseobacterium sp. | reverse complement strand
TTGTGATTGCTTCTAATACAAATTCGTTTGTCATTTCCGTTTAGTTGCTTATGTTGTAAGAATCTAATAATTTCTGATATTCAGGCATGTCTCTTCTTCTAATGCTTTCGCTTTCTGCAAGAGCCTGTACCTGCATTACTCCTTCAATGATCTGTTCAGGTCTTGGAGGACATCCGGGAACATAAACGTCTACCGGAATAATTTTATCAATTCCCTGAAGTACAGAATACGTATCAAAAATACCACCGCTGGAAGCACAGGCTCCAACTGCTACTACCCATTTCGGCTCTGCCATCTGAGTATAAACTTCTTTTAGGACTGGTCCTAATTTCTTTGATATAGTTCCGCAAACCATCAGCATATCTGCTTGTCTTGGAGAGAAAGAGTTTCTTTCCATACCAAATCTTGAAGCATCATACGTTGGGTTTAGGGTAGCCATAAACTCAATACCACAACAAGAGGTTGCAAATGGTAACGGCCAAAGTGAAAACTTTCTTGCCATCCCGATTACACTGCTCAGTTTTGTTGCGAAAAACCCTTCTCCTTCATATCCTTCGGGAGCAGGTGCATCTGTTCTTATTACTGGTTTTTTATCTGACATTTTCTTTTGTTAAGTATTTAAAGATTAAACCATTTAGTAATTAAATTATTCAATCTTTTAATGTTAAAATTTATTTATCCCAATCCAGCGCACCGCGTTTCCAAACATAGAAAAACGCCATGAAGAAGATCGCCACGAACGTAAGTACAGCAAGGAATCCTTCCATACCGAATTCTCTGAAGTTTACTGCATAAGGATAAAAGAATACGATTTCAATATCGAATAGGACAAACAATACCGCAGTCAGGAAGTACTTGATAGAAAACGGTGTTCTTGCATTCCCTTCTACAGGAATCCCGCATTCCCAGCTTTGGTTTTTTACAGAGTTTCCTTTTTTCTGTTGTGGCCCCAAGAAATGTGCCCCAAGCAAAGAAACAGCTACAAATCCTACTGCTACACCAGCCTGGATAAGGATTGGAATATAACTTTCTGGTAAATTCATTTTTGCATTATTATCTCAATTTGCAAATTTAGCGAATAAACAAGAAAGCATGAAATTAATCAGCTTAAAAGTCGGATGAAAATGAGTTAAATCGGTAATTTAGAATCAATAAAAATTAGCTTTTTATAATTATTTTTTTGGTGTGTTTTTCACCGTTTTTTGTAGTAACTGCCAAAAGATATATTCCGTCAGGTACATTAGAAATGTTCAAACTTTCAATATTGTTTTGATTGGAGAAGTCTTTGATAAGCTTTCCTGAGTTGTCAAACAAATATATTGTGATGACTTGATCACGTTGAATATTGGTGTGGTATATAATGTTATTGGTAGCGGGGTTGTTTACATTGAAATAGTTGTTTGAGACGGAGGTTTCTTTGGTGTTCAATGGCGTCAGAGTACAGGTGGAATTGGTGGATGTTAAATTATAACGTGCTGCTGCACCGTAGATAAGATGGTTGTAAGTTCGTATTGGAGCTCCTATCTGTTTATTGGTCATGTCAATTTCAGATAGTGTAGATTTATTATTGCTATACGTTATAAGGTATGCTTTTGAATATGTTCCGTAATCAATAGAAAAAGCGGCATATGGATTAGGGGTATTGATTGCCATAAACGGACAGCTCTGTGAAGGGTTTTCCATATTAATCTCAACAATACCGTTTGTAGTGGTTAGAAAAAGCCTGCCTTCATAGAAAAACAGATCTCCTGAAGGAGTTTGGCCGTCAGACAGATTACCTATTTCTGTGAAAATGCCAGTATTTATATCATACCTGTAGAGTACATTGGGATTGGTCCCGGCAGCATACAGATAGTTTCCGGAATCGGCTGCTAATGAATTGGCTGAGACATTCCCATTAGTAAAATCACCCAAAAATTCACAACTTGAATCTGTACTTTTTTTTCTGTATAATAAACCTGAATTGGTAATGTAGTACATGTTGTTATTACTGTCAATGGCAATATCTGTGTAGACTTCATTGGCAATAACATTTGGAGTGCAGAATGATTCTACAACTTCAGAAGGACCAGAAACATCGAATCTGTAGACACCATTGGTGAAATTAATAAAATTGATTACAGAAAATGTATTGACGTAAAACTCCTGGGAATAGATGGATATCGGAATAAACAATATTCCTATGAAAAATAATATTTTGCTCATGCTGTTGGTTATTAGTCAGAACAAATATAATTTATTTCATAGAATCTTATTATAATTTTACTTTTCTTATTTTTTCATTTTTCTGAGAAGAGTATAGGCCATAAAAGAAATATATCCAAAAAGAATGCTGGCAAAAACTATATTGATGACGGTATTTGTTTTATCGTCCGGTGATTGAAAAAAGAAGTTATAGCCAATAAATCCAGCGATTAAAATAGCAAAAATGATGAGCTGTGGTTTCATAAAGTTCAAAGTTTTGAGTTTAAAGTTGCTTCCCTTGTATTTATGCAATCTTAGTTGTTTACTTCCATTGAGTAGGTTCTTCTCCTCTTATGATTTACCGGATTATAATCCTGCCATAAGAGTTGGATGCTTTTATTTTCTTCCAGTTCGGGATTGGTTTCAAGGTATTTTACTCCCTTTTTTCTGAATATATCCCAGATTTCTTTGAAAATAATAGAAGTTACGCCTCTTCTCTGATAATCAGGATGGATACCAATCAGGTAAAAATTGGCTCTGTCATTTTTCTTTCCTGCCTGCAGAAAATGCCACCAGCCGAACGGAAGCAGTTTCCCGCCGGATTTTTGCAGGGCTTTGGAATAAGAAGGCATTGTGATAGCGAAAGAGATCAGATTGTTGTGCTCATCAGCAATACATACAATGAAATCTTTATCGATAAGTTTGAAATATTTCTCTTTATAGGTTTTGCGCTGTTCGTCTGAAATAGGAGTGTAAGTGGAAAGATGTTTATAAGTTTCATCCAGAAGATCAAACATAGGATATACATATTGAATGATCTCTTCTTTTGTTTTGAATTTTAAAACCTTCAGTTTATACTTTTCAGAGATAAGCTGGTTGAATTTGTGAATTTTTTCAGGCAGGGTTTCAGGAAAGATGATTTCAAACTCAACCCATTCTTTTTCTTTGGTTAAACCTAAGTTTTCAAGATGCTGAGGGTAATAGTCATGGTTATAAATTCCAATCATTGTCGCCAGCTGGTCGAAACCTTTTACCAGCATTCCGGCTTTGTCCAGATTGGTGAACCCCATTGGCCCCTCAATTTTGTCAATATTTTTTTCTTTGGCATATTCAACTGCTTTTTGAATCAGTGCTTTTGAAACTTCAGCATCATCAATAAAGTCGATCCATCCAAAACGTACTTTTTTAATTCCTAATTCTCTCTCTTCCTTATGGTTGATAAGCACTGCAATTCTTCCCACAATCTTATCATTCTTGTAAGCCAGATACTGTTTTGCTTCCGAATATTGAAGCGCAGGATTTTCATCAGCATTCCAAATGTTGATTTCGTCATTGATAAAAGACGGAACATAGTAGGGATTGTTTTTATACAAATCCATCGGAAACCTTACGAATTGCTTGAGCTGACCGGCAGTTTTTACTTCAATAATTGAAATTGTAGACATGTTTTTTGAGGGGAATTAAAGGACAAATATAAATAATAATATCTTATACTTTGGCACAGTTTTTATATGATTATGGGTAAAATTAAACACAAAATTTATATAAAATGGTGGGTTATTATATCATTATTGGTATTTCAATGTTGGTGAGCTGGTGGGTTTCGTCCAGATTGAAGTCGAAATTTGAATATTATTCCAATGTACACCTTCGAAATGGCCTTTCGGGGAAAGAAGTAGCGGAAAAAATGTTGAGAGATAACGGGATAAATGATGTTCAGGTAATATCGGTACCCGGGCAGTTGACGGACCACTATAATCCGGCAGATAAAACAGTAAATCTTTCGGAAGGGGTTTATATGCAGAGAAATGCCGCTGCCGCTGCAGTTGCAGCTCATGAATGTGGACACGCAGTACAGCATGCCGTAGGATATTCCATGTTGAATTTACGTTCAAAGCTGGTTCCTATTGTCAATATAAGTTCCAATCTTATGCAATTTGTCCTTATCGCTGGTATTGCGGTAATGGCTGCATCAAGAACGATCGAGAATCCAAATGGAAATACAACAGTTCTGGCTATTGGAGTTGCGATGTTTGCGGTGACCACACTCTTTGCTTTTGTAACGCTTCCTGTGGAATATGATGCAAGTAACAGAGCCATGAAATGGCTTAAAGATACAGGAACTGTAACTGCAGAAGAATTTGTAGGAGTACAGGACAGTCTGAAATGGGCTGCAAGAACATATGTGGTAGCTGCTTTAGGGTCTCTGGCACAGCTTCTGTACTGGGGATCATTGCTTCTTGGTGGAAGAAGGGATTAATCATTAAATTCAAATGAAACATATTGCATCTCGGAAAGTTTTTCCGAGATGTTTTCTTTTTGTGCCAGTTTCAGTGAAGCAGTGAGAATGCAGTTTTCGTTAGCATCAAAATTCAAAACCTTAGCATCAAATTTTGAAAGCAGCGTAAATATCGTGTTTTGTTGGTTGAAATTAAACTGTATCTCTACTTCTGTTTCCAGTTCACGCGTTATAATATGGGCTTCTTCCAATGTAATCTTTGCGGATTCCTTATAGGCTTTTACCAGCCCCGAAACACCAAGTTTGGTTCCTCCGTAATAGCGGACCACAACCACAAGAACATTCGTGATTTCATTAGCGAGTAGCTGATTGTAAATAGGCAATCCGGCACTTCCGGAAGGCTCACCATCATCATTAGCACGATAGTTCTCACCATTTAATCCGATTCTGAAAGCATAGCAATGGTGAGTAGCTTTTGGATGTTCTTCTCTTATTTTCTCCAAAGCTGTCTTTAGCTCTTTTTCATTATTCACAGGGTAAGCAAATCCGATAAATTTGCTTCCTTTTTCTTTTAAAAGAGTGTTTTCTATTGGTTTTTCTATGGTTTTGTATTCAAACGTCATTGTGAGTTCCAGCTTTAATGATGCAAAAATATTAAATGCTTTAGTATTCTGCATCATGATCATAAATTAAGCCGTCAAAATTTGGCGGCTTATGTATTTTTTTTTGAAGGTGAAGGTTACGTTCTTACATGACATCTCCACACAGATCCATTGGAATCAGGCACATGTAACTTGTTGGGCCACAGAAATCCTGAGGGCATTTATCTCTACATCTTGTAGGCTGCCCATTCGGTAATGTGCATGTTACAAAAACACCTCCTTTAATGGTCTTCATATGTACCCGGGATACTTTTTTTAAATTTTTCATGATAATATTTTGTTTGGTTTAAATAATTAACATGGGAATGTTCCTTCTACCCAAGGTGGCGGGCAGCTCATACTTGATGGAGTTGCACAGCAGTGCTGTAATGAAGAAGGGTAATATGAACAGCATTCAGGAGCATTTCCTCCTTTAACTGTTTTTAAACGCTGTCTTGAAACTTTCTTTACATTTTTCATGGTAATTTTTTTATAAATCTAAGGTAAATAAAATATTTCATTAACCAGTGATAAAATGTCTTTATTTTGATCTGAAAAAAGAAACCGTATTGTCTCTGAAATTTTCAATGGCAGTAGCTATATGATTGAATTCCGGTGCTTTTGTTCCGTTTTCCAGCTTTAGATTTTCATTTTTGATGACCATAGCTTCGTCCCAAAGCCCGGCATTGATAAACTGCTGGAGTGTAAAACGGCCGCCTTCAATAATAACAGATTGTATCTGCTCTTTATAGAGTGCTTCCATCAGCTCAGGCAGAAAATGATCCTTGCTGATTTTAATAAATTGCACAGAACCTTCCGTACCTTCTTTTATCGAGTTTAAA
The DNA here is from genome assembly GCA_030146295.1 of Chryseobacterium sp. Taxonomy (GTDB): domain Bacteria; phylum Bacteroidota; class Bacteroidia; order Flavobacteriales; family Weeksellaceae; genus Chryseobacterium. Next base: position 1,502 of record JASLCD010000269.1, on the reverse strand, counting down.
ACCAATGTCTTTGCTTCATTATTATAAATATTGAAATGGGCAGGAACTTTTAAATCAAAATCGATAAGAATTCTGACAGGGTTTGTTCCTTTGGCATTTCTTACAGTAAGACTTGGATTATCATGTAAAGCCGTTTGGGTTCCTACTAAAATGGCATGTTCGTCAGCTCTTAACTGATGGACCAGCTGATTTACGAGGGTGTTGGAAACAGCAGTCGGTTTAAAGTCTTTATCCAAAAAGCCATCAGCGGATTCTGCCCATTTTAAAATGATATAGGGTCTTTTCTTTTCATGATACGTAAAAAACCTTTTGTTAAGCTCAATACATTCTTTTTCGAGAATTCCTGAAATGGCCTCAATGCCTGCATCCTGTATGATTTTTTTTCCTTTTCCATTCACTTTATCATGGGAATCCATGGCGCCGATAACCACTTTTTTAAATCCTAATTCTTTAATTTTTAAAGCACAGGGTGGCGTTTTTCCATAATGTGCACAGGGTTCCAGGGATACATAAATGGTAGATTCCGGAATAAGCTCTTTATTCTTAACAGAATTGATGGCATTGATCTCTGCATGAGGTTCTCCTGCTTTGTGGTGATATCCTTCACCAATGATCTTTCCGTTGTGTACGATCACACTTCCAACAAGAGGGTTAGGGTAGGTGTTACCGAGAGCTTTTTGAGCCAGCTCGATACATCTTTTAATATAAAATTGGTCGTTGTTCATATGTATAAAAAGAAAAAGCGAAGACAAATTGCTTTGCTCCGCCTTTATTTATTTTGTTATGTATTAATCTCCACTAATAATGCTGTGAAGATTTTGTTTTAACGTTTCAAGATGAGCTTTTTTCTCATCAATCGTGTTGTAAGTGTCTTTTAATAGAGGGTTTTCTCTGGACGGTTTGTTGAAGAAAGAAAGGTTGTTTTCCAGTTTAACAATTTCTGCCTCAAGATCAGAGATTTGATTTTTGATCTTTCTTGCTTTATCGGTAAGTTGGTTTTCAGATAAACCTTCCTCTTTCAGTTCAAGTTCGTTGATCTTATTTATTTTCAATTTCTCTCTTAATGTTTTGTTGAATTCAGAGTTGATTGAAATTTTATCTCTCGGAACTTTTCCGATATTATTCCATGAAGTTTTGATCTGCTCAATCTTTTCGATGCTGCCTTCCTCATTGGAAACCAATTTCAATTCATCAAGAAGAGCTTTCTTATTTTTATAATTTTCCTTCCAGTTGTCGGTAGAAGTATTGCTTTTCTCTCTGTAATTGTTGAAGAACGCATTACATGCATCACGGAATTCATCCCAGATTTTATTGGTCATACTTTTCGGAACGTGACCTATTTTCTTCCAGTCTTCCTGAAGTTTTTTGAATAAAGCCACTGCAAGATCCCAATCTTCAGAAAGCATATTGTCTTTAGCGGTCTGTATCAGCTTCATTTTCTCGTCAAGATTTTGCTGTTGCGAGCCTTTCAGAGATTTGTAATAATTGTTTTTTGTCGTGTT
>JASLCD010000409.1 GCA_030146295.1 Chryseobacterium sp. | reverse complement strand
TTTAATTTTCTGCAAAATTCGCAAAATTAATTTTAACTATTATTAACTCAATGTTAATTTTTAATCAATCTTAATAAGCTTAAAATATTGAAAATCAACACTATGACTAAAAATTGATTTTTTTTATGAAAAAAGTCATGTTATTAAATTTTTAACAAAGTGGGGGTGTTTTTGTTAAAAATTCAACGCTATTTCACTGCTTTGAGACTCAAATCTATATTCTCAGCAGAGTGTGTAAGGGCTCCTACAGAGATATATGTGACTCCAGTGGAAGCTATTTCTTTTAGCATATCGCGGGTAATTCCGCCGGAAGCTTCAGACTCACATGAACCGTTGATCATTTTTACGGCTTGCTCCATTGTTTTTACATCCATATTATCAAGCATGATTCTGTCAACTTTTGCATTGATAGCCTCCTGAACTTCTTCAAGGTTTCTGGTTTCAACTTCTATTTTTAACTTTTTCTTATTCTTTTTAATATAATCTTTGGCCATTGCTACTGCATTGGTAATGCTTCCGTTGTAGTCGATATGGTTGTCTTTCAGCATGATCATATCATAAAGACCATATCTGTGATTGGTTCCTCCACCTATCGCAACAGCCCATTTTTCACACATTCTGAAGTTGGGAGTGGTTTTTCTTGTGTCTAAAAGTTTAGTTTTTGTACCAACCAATCTTGAGTCCCATTCGTGGGTAAGGGTGGCAATACCGCTCATTCTCTGCATGCAGTTGAGCACGAATCTCTCAGTAGAAAGGATAGATCTTGCACTTCCTGTTACCATAAGAGCAACATCTCCGAATTTGCAAGGAGTTCCATCTTTAATAAAAACTTCCACTTTCAGATTTTTGTCAAAAGTATTGAAAATGATTTCTGCAAGCTCAACCCCTGCAAGAATACAGTCCTGCTTTACCAAAAGCCTGGCACTTTGTACAAGATCCTCCGGAATGGTAGACAAGGTAGAGTGGTCGCCATCCTGGATATCTTCCTCAAGAGCAGTTTTTATGAATGTTTTTAATGCTTTATCTGTTACGTATGCTGGTCTTTTCATATTTTTGATTTTAGTAATAAAAGGAAGATCTTTTTCCGAATAATAAATCATGAATGATAAAGAGCAAAAGGACTTCATTTTCCTTTGCATCTATTTTTTCAAAATCTATATTGTCTTTTATTTTTATATTATTTTGATTAATGCCTTGAAACTCCAATACTTGTTTTTCGTGTCGTCCTTCTGGTATGGTTTTATAGCTCCATCTAAAATTATCCCAATGATATTCTTGCGTATAATAAAGGATTTTTTCTTTATTGAATGTTAAAATCGGATATTGAGAATTATTGACATAATATAACGTTAAGCGTAACTTATTATCTTTAACAATATTGTTTAAGTCGAATTTTAAACTTCCATAGTAATCAGGCTTTCCTAAACCTTTCATATTGCATAAAAGATTTAAAACCAAAGGATATTTGGACCTGGGTACAATAATCTTTTTTAATAAGGTGACTCCATATAATCCGAAAAAAAGTCCTATAAATATTATTCCTGCAAGGATGACTATATTTGAAAAATTATCATTTTTTTCATTTTTTTCCCAAAAATTCAATAATACAAAACCACAGATCAATGAAAGGGTCATTCTTGAATAGAATAAAATATTGACTGTTGTAAGAATATTTAAATTCGGGATTTTCATTTGTTTAATTAAATTAAGCCAAATCTTTATTATAAAATGCACCCTTATTCTCGGTCATTTCCATAGATTGGCTAATGATGAGATAGGCAACTGTTGTTAAGTTTCTTAATTCAGACAATTGAGGAGAAAGGATAGAGTAGTGGTAAATTTCATCCACTGCAGCAGCAATTTCCTGGTGTTTCTGTAATGCCATATTCAAACGTCTGTTGCTTCTAACAATACCTACCAGGTCGCTCATCATTTCCTGGAGCTGCTTTCTGAGATAGCTGACGATGACCATTTCGTCCATGATTTTCATTCCTTCTTCATTCCATTCCGGAACAGCTTTCAGGTCATCAAAGTTGAAATTGTTTTCATTCAGAAGTTCTACTGTTTTCATGGCAGCATTGTGTCCGAAAACCAAGCCTTCAAGCAATGAATTGGAGGCAAGCCTGTTGGCTCCGTGAAGCCCTGAGTTGGTACATTCGCCCACAGCAAAAAGATTTCTGATAGAAGACTGCCCGTCCCGGTCTACTTCAATGCCTCCCATTAAATAGTGGCAAGCCGGTACAACAGGAATTAATTGAGTGAAGGGGTCAATTCCTTCGTCTCTGCATTTTTTATAAATATTAGGGAAGTGTTCTAAGAACTTTTCGTGGTTCATTTCTTTACAGTCTAAACCAACAAATTCATCTCCGGTAATTTTCATTTCGGCGTCGATCGCTCTTGCAACAATATCTCTTGAGGCTAATTCTTCCCGTTCATCATACTTATGCATGAATTTTTCGCCTCTTTTGGTTCTTAACTTGGCGCCGTCTCCACGAACAGCTTCCGAAATTAAAAACAGCATTCCATCCATTTTGCTGTACAAAGCTGTCGGGTGAAACTGATAGTACTGCATATTGGAAACCTTTCCTTTTGCTCTGGCCACGAAAGCAATTCCGTCTCCTGTAGCAATAGTAGGATTGGTTGTGTTTTTATAAACATGTCCTGCGCCTCCTGTTGCAGCCAGTGTTATTTTAGAAGTTATTTTTTTGATAGTCTTGGACTTTTCATCCAGAATATAGGCGCCATAGCAGTGAATGTCTCCTTCGTTAAGTTCTTTTCCGGGTACGTGATGCTGTGTAATGATGTCAATCACATAATGGTGGTCGAGAATTTCAATATTCGGGCTGCTGTTGGCTGTTTCCAGTAAAGCTCTTTCAATCTCAAAACCTGTGATATCTTTGTGGTGTACGATTCTGTTTTCGGTATGGCCGCCTTCTCTTCCCAAAGCAAATTTCCCGTTTTTCATATCAAACTGGGCACCCCATTCTACAATTTCGTTGAATCTTGCAGGAGCTTCTCTTACTACCATTTCTACGACATCGCGTTTGTTCTCTCCGTCTCCGGCACGCATCGTATCATCAATATGTTTTTGAAAATTATCATTTTGGAAATCTGTAACGACTGCCAGACCGCCTTGTGCGTATTTGGTGTTGCTTTCGTCTTCATCAGATTTTGTTACAATAATGATTTTGGCATCAGGGAGCTGTTCAGAAACTTTAATGGCATAGGAAAGTCCGGAAATACCGGAACCGATTACTAATACATCCGCTTTTATCATATGCTTGCTTTAGGTACAGTCGTTTTAAACGATTAAATAAATTTAAACAATTTTTCGTTTGGTTTTCTTACTTTTTTCATGTGCTGGAAATAGTCTTCTTCAGAGCGGTAGCCTAAAGCGAGGGTAACGGTTACTTTTTCTGTTTCGGGATTGATATTCAGAATTTCTTCTATAAGATCCTGGCGGAAGCCTTCCATAGGGCAAGAGTCTATATTTTCAATCGCTGCGGCATACATGAGATTGGCCAATACGATATAGGACTGTTTTTCTGCCCAGTTGAAAATTTCATCCTGTGTTTTTTGTGTAATATGCTGATTGATACTGTTTCTGAATGGATCCAGTTTTTCAATTGGAGTATCTCTTACTTCAGAAATATGATTAAAATAGCCCCGGATATAGTTCTCTTCAATGATTTTCTTCGAAATGATAACGATGAGATGAGAACAGGTGGAAATTTGAGATGGATTATAAAAAGCGGGAATCAGTTTCTGCTTCATTTCCTCACTCTCAACAATCACAATTTTATAGGGCTGAAGTCCCAGAGAACTGGCAGACAGCTTTCCCGACTCAAGAATATTGTGAAGGGTTTCCTGAGGAATAATCTGATGATTGAATTTTTTTACAGAATATCTTCTGCTTAAAGCTTCCAAATAATTCATAGGACAAATTTAAGAATTGAATATGAATAAAGAGTCTTTAAAATGAAATATCTCCACCCGTTTAATGCAAAAAATCACCCCGGCTGGCGGGGTGATTCTTTTGATGTGATGGAAAGTGTAATTATTCTCTGTTTTTTACAACAATCCAGCCTGAGAATTTTATCGGAGTACTGTTTTTATTATTTTCATTCCATGAAACAGAGTACCAGTAATTTCCTGTAGGAACTTTTTTACTTCCATTAGTGGTACCAGCCCATTTGTAGCCATTGGTTTTATCGGCCTGGAACATTTTGTAACCATATCTGTCGAAGATCCCTATTTCGAGATTCTGTTTATTGGCAAGTGCGGAATAATCAACAAAATCATTAATACCGTCATCGTTAGGAGTAATTACATTGATCAGGTTAGGTACGGTAATATTAACTTCAACAGGGATACAGTTATAACCGTCTCTTACATATATTTTGGCTTCTCCTCTGGCAATATTAGTAAAGATGTTGGAGTCCTGCCAGTTGATATTGTCCATAGAATACTGATAAGGAGGAGTTCCGCCATTTGCAAATATTGTAACGGTGCTTCCTGAGATATCAACAGTAGTAACCACCGGATTATCAGATGGGTATACCGTTACTTTCTGTGTAGCGATACAATCTCCGGTTTTAAGTTTTACCCAATAAGTTCCAACTCCTACATTCTTGATAGACTGAGTCGTAGCTCCCGTACTCCATTCATAGCTGTTGAAACCGGCGCCTGCATCTAATATTGTTGTATTTTCTATACAAATAGTCTGATCATGCAATGTTCTTGAGAAGACTGGAGGGATAACGGTTAAAGTAACTTTAGCAATTGAATAACATCCGTTTGTATTGAATACTTTAATATAGGCAACCCCATTAGGAGCAATGTATGCCGCAGGAGTAGATATTGCATTGGTCCCACTGATTGCATCTGTTAATGAAGGGTAATATTCTTTTGTAAGTCCGCCTTGGGAAACAACAGCTCCTGTAAGATTAAAAGAGGCCATCGCTGGATTGGTTTCTATAAAGCAGGATTTTATTTCGGTATCATTTACAACGACAACAGGGTAGATGTTCAGCGTGATTTTAGCTGTACTCAAACAACCCTGAGCGGTCGTTACCTTTACATAAATCGTAGCTGCTGCAGAAGCGTAAGCTGAAGGGTTTGTAATTTGGTTGGTTCCGTTGTTGAGATCGTATAAAGTAGGATAGAATTCCTTGGTAACTCCCGCTACACTTGTTACAGCAGCCGAGTTAAGGTCAAAGGTTGCTGTTCCTGCATTGTTATTATTACATTCCGTAAGACTCGCATCTGTTGCTGCAAACGGAGTAGGATTAAGCTGAATCACTCCGTCACCATTATCACAAAGAGTGGAAGAAGGGTCTTTTACAACAACCTTGATGGTGGTGTTTCCTGAATATTGGAAACTTGCAGGGTTGGCAATAGGTGTAGAACTTCCCAATACATAATAAGTGAAAACATAGTTTCCGGGATTGTTCACAAATTGAGAGTTAAAAGAAGTAAGATCCACCACACCGGTTCCGGTAGTAGGATTTGTACATACAAAAGGAGTTAACGTATTATTTAAAATAGGAACTTTATCTACGAATACTTTAACATTTTTAATAGAGTGTCTCGCACTGGCACCTCCGGTTGCTGCAGAGAAACCAAAATAACCTTGTGACATTCCGGCTGCACCGCCTGAAGGAGCAAAAGACTGATCTACGATAAGAACACCGTTTATTCTTACTTTAATGATCCAGTTGGTAGGGTTGGTAAGGTCTGTTTCTCCATTTACTTCAACATGTCTGTAGGTGTCACCTACAAACGGCTGGGTAGGATTAAGGTCCGGGGAGTGGAATGTGCTTCCTGCAGTAGTATTGAATTCAATATTGTTACCTGCAGTATTATTGGTGCCATACAGAATATGAACTTTACTCATCTGGCCTTCTGTGGTATTGTTGAAAATATCAAAACCAACCATCAATCCGGATGCATTGGCAGGAATACCTAATCCTCCTCCTGATACAAATCCTGTAGGCGGGTTGGCAAGATACCAGAAGGTAAAGCCGTCTCCTCTTCCAAATTGGGCAGTTCCGTTTCCGTCAATTCTGAAATCGAATTCCACTTTCCATTTATCACAATAGCTTAAGGTAATAGGAGTGGATAGTTTTATAGCACCGTATTTACTGGTTTGATCGGTTGTAAGTCTTACAAAGTCTCCGCTTACCACAGCATCAGAGACAAGATCCCAGCCGGTTGTATTTACAGGGTTTCCGGTAAGTTGATAGGTTTGTGAAAATAATCTTCCCGGCAAGCATAATAAGATAGTCAGCAATAAAATGAGTATATCTTTTTTCATAGTGGATGGATTGTGATGTTATTTGTTTTTTGATATATAATTGATTTTTTTTACATGTTTAATTTGATCATAAAAGCCATGTTTAATTTCAAATTAAGAGATCAATAGCCTTGTTTTAATACCGAAACTACCCCATATGAGGTAGTTTCTGATACTAAATTTATTCTCTGTTTTTGACCAATACCCAGCCTGAATATTTGGTTTCTGTATTGTCTTTATTGTTTTCGTTCCACGAGATCGTGTACCAGTAAGTTCCTGTAAGAACTTTTTTACCGGAAGCTGTTCCGTCCCATGTGAAGTTTCTCATTTTTCCAGCCTCATACAATTTGTTGCCATATCTGTCGTAGACGATAAATATCAGGTTTTTCTTGTAAGCGAGTGCCGAATAGTCAATGAAGTCGTTTACATTATCGCCGTTTGGAGTAATGGCATTAATCAGGTTTGGTACGGTAATCTGAACTTCAATAGGGGTACAGTTGTAGAAGTCTTTTACGTATACTTTTACTTCTCCTCTTGCCAGTCCGGTGAATATATTGCTGGTCTGCCAGTTGACTCCGTCCAGAGAGAATTGGTAGGGAGGTTTTCCTCCGGCAACATTTACCGTTATCTTATTGTTGTCAATATCGATGCTTGAAATCACAGGGTTTGCAGATGCATTTATTTTTACAATCTGTGTCGTAATACAATTGCCGGTTTTAAGCTTCACCCAATAAATACCTACTCCCAGGTCTTTAACAGATGAGGTTGTTGCTCCGGTGCTCCACTCATAGCCGTCAAATCCGGGACCTGCATCAAGATCTGTTTTTTCTCCAATACAAATGGTTTTGTCTTTCAGTACGGAAGATGTTACAGGTGGTAATACAATCAGATTGATTTTAGCAATATTGAAACATCCGTTGGCATCGGTTACTTTTGCATACACAGCAGTGCTTGTAGATAAGTATTGAAGAGGGTTCATGATCTCGTTGGTCCCATCTAAAGCATTAGCAATGGATGTGTAGTATTTTTTTATCACCCCGGTAGTTAATGTCGTAACATCCGCTGTAGTCAGATTGAAAATAGCACTGGTAATATTGTTTTCAATAAAACATGATCTTAGAGTAGCTTCTTTCACAGGTGTGTCAGGATAAAATGCCAGAGTGATTTTTGATGAGCCTGTACACCCTTGAGGAGTGGTCACTTTTACATATACGACTCCGGGAGCAGAGATATAATTACCGGGATTTTGAATCTCATTACTATCCGAGTTGAGATCTGCTAACGTTTTATAATATTTTTTAACAGCTCCCGGAACACCTGTGACATTTGCTGTATTCAGGTTGAAAGCGGCAGTTCCGGCCTTGTTATTATTACATACCGTGATGGTTTTGTCGTCAGCTTTAAAAGGAGCCAGAACCAGTAAGATTTTGCCGTCCGGGTTATCACAGAGCAGCCCTGCATTATCTTTAATAACGACAGTTACCGTTGTATTTGCATTGAATTGGTAATTGGCAGGATTGGCAATAGGAGTAGAACTTCCCAGCGGATAATAAGTGAATGTATAATTTGAAGTATTGTTGACGAATTGTGAATTGAATGAAGTCAGGTTTACAGATCCATATCCGGTCGTAGGATTAGGGCAGAAAGACTGAGTTGCTGAGTTTTGTAAAATAGGAACTTTATCAGTGTAAATTTTTACATTTTTAATAGAATGTCTTGATCTTGCACCCCCGGTGGAAGCTGAAAATCCAAAATATCCTACAGTCATTGCTGTAGCTGTTCCGGAAGGGGCAAAAGACTGATTACAAATAACATTGCCATCTATTGTTATTTTTAAGATCCAGCTCGTAGGAACTGCGGGATCTACCTGTGCGGTTACTTCAACGTGTTTAAAAGTGGTTCCCTGAAAAGGTTGGGTAGTATTCAGATCGGGGGAATGGAAGGAGCTTCCTGCAACATTGAAGAATTCAACATTATTGGTATCGGTTGTATTCTGAACTTGTCCGTAAGCAACGTGAACCTTGCTCATTGTAGCAGTTGTAGTATTGTTGTAGGTATCAAACCCCACGATAAGACCTACTGCATTCTGAGATACTCCAAGACCTGATCCCAATACACTTGCAACAGGCGGATTGGCAAGATACCAGAATGCAAGTCCATCTCCATTGGAGGTTTGGTTAGAATCCATTCTGAAATCAAACTCCACTCTCCATTTGTCACAATATTTTAAATTGATAGGGTCATTCAGCCTGATGGAGCCGGATTGGTTGTTGGTGTCGGGGGTAAGCTGAATAAAATCTGTGTTTACCTGAGTAGGGGAAACCATCGTCCATCCAGTAGTTGTCACCGGGTTTCCGATAAGCTGATAAGTCTGGGCAAAGGACTTTCCGGCTATACAGAGTAAAAAAACAGATAAATACAAAAATAGATTTTTATTCATTTAAGAGGGACTTTGATTAAAGTGTAAAGATATTAAATCCCAATCAAATAATATGTATTTAATGTTAATTTTGCTAAAAAATTTAATTATTTTTTAATAATTGACGATTCTTGTGATGGAATAACGAATGTTGTAGTAGTAATTATGTATTTGTGTTAATTGGATTAAAATAGAGAATTGCTATCCAAATTCTCAAAATAAGTATCAATTTCAAGATCGGAAGAGCTGGCTGCTGCAACTGCTAATTTGTCGCAAAGTTCATTTTCAAAATGCCCTGCATGGCCTTTTACCCAATGCATTTTAGGAGTATGGGTTTTGTATAGCTCAACGAATTTTTTCCACAGGTCAGGGTTCTTTACATTCTTCCAGCCCCGCTTGATCCATCCGGCAATCCAGTTTTGGTTGATCGCATCAGATACGTACTTACTGTCAGTGTATACGTGGATGTCATTTTCTGTTGATTTCAGTTTTTCCAATGCGGTAATGACTGCCAGAAGCTCCATTCTGTTGTTGGTGGTTTTTCGAAAACCTTTGGAAAAAGTTTTCTGATAATTTTTTTCAGGAACGCGCATGAGAATTCCATATCCGCCTTTTCCCGGATTTCCGCTGCAAGCCCCGTCGGTATAAATTTCGATTCTCAAATCTGTTTTTTAAAAAATTGAATGATGGGTGGTAAATTGAATGTGATTTTAATCTTCTGTCTTGATCTTAAAACGGAAAGTCATCATCATCATCAAAGTCATTCATTGATGATCCGGAAAGTTTTGAGCTGTCCGGAAGGTCAAATGCCGCTCCCGGCTGAATGGTTGTTTTGATTTTGTCAAAGCCGCTTGGTTCTCCAAAGCTGGAAGGGTATCCTCCTCCGGCTCCGTCCATTGCTGCTTCAATATCACCGAATTTTGCAAAATGTTTCAGGAAAGATAATCTGACATCTGCTGTGGCACCATTTCTGTGCTTTGCAATAATCAGCTCGGCCTGGTTTTCCGTAGAAGTTTCCTGTCCTTCCTCATCATTGTCCCAAACGGTAATTTTATAATATTCCGGTCTGAAGATAAAAGATACAATATCCGCATCCTGCTCAATCGCTCCGGATTCCCTCAAATCTGAAAGCTGAGGTCTTTTTCCGGGACGGGCTTCCACACTTCTCGAAAGCTGGGAAAGAGCAATCACCGGAACGTTAAGTTCTTTTGCAATCGCTTTTAATGAACGCGAAATCATAGAGATTTCCTGTTCACGGTTTCCAACTCCTTTTCCATTGCTGCTTCCCGCCGTCATCAGCTGAAGGTAGTCGACCATGATAAGCCTTACTCCATGCTGCATAACCAGTCTTCGGCATTTTGCACGGAAATCGAATATCGAAAGGGAAGGAGTCTCATCAATATATAAAGGAGCATTTTCCAATTCGGATACATTAGAGAATAGCCTTTGCCACTCTTCATCATCCAGAGTTCCTTTTCTTAGTTTTTCAGAAGAGATTCTTGTTTCCGAAGCAATCATCCTGGTGATAAGCTGTACTGATGCCATCTCGAGAGAGAAAAGGGCCATAGGAATTTTGTGTCCTACTGCAATATTTCTTGCCATGGAAAGAAGGAATGCCGTTTTCCCCATCGCCGGACGGGCTGCAATAATGATGAGGTCAGAATTCTGCCATCCACCGGTTTCTTTATCCACATCTCTGAATCCTGAAGGAACCCCTGAAAGTCCTTGTTTGTCTTTTAAAGATTTGATCGTGTCAATAGCCTGCTTTACCAATGAATTGGCAGTATCGAATCCCTTCTTAATCGTTCCGTTGGTGATTTCGAAGAAAGATTGTTCTGCTTTGTCCAGAAGTTCAAAAACATCCGTTGATTCTTTATAGGAAGAATCGATGACGTTGGCAGAAACATTGATAAGACTTCTTAAAATATATTTTTCAAGAATGACGCGTACATGGTATTCAATATGGGCAGATGAACTTACTCCCAT
>JASLCD010000399.1 GCA_030146295.1 Chryseobacterium sp. | reverse complement strand
AGGAAGAATCCCAAAAAGAGTCCTGTAAGGCACATCAGCATTTTTCTTGACAATGTTGATAACATATTTTTGATTTAAAAATTAATAATATCCTAAGACTTTCATCCACAATCCTCCTACAACCATATAAATGATCAACAGGACAATTCCTATTTCAAGACCTCTGAGCCACCATGCTTTCAGATCAACATATCCGCTACCGAAGAATACCGGAGCCGGACCGTGGCCGTAATGAGTAAGCACCCCGTAAATAGAACCCATGAAACCAAGCATCATTGCCAGTAACATTGGTGGAATTCCCAAAGAAACACCTACGCCTAATAATGCTGCATACATGGCAGCTACATGAGCTGTAGCACTGGCAAAAATATAGTGACTGAAGAAATATACTACAATAATCACCGGGAAAGCTACCTGCCAGCTAAGACCTCCGATCTGAACTTTAATAAGGTTACTGAACCAGCCAATGAAGCCTAATTCATTTAAAGAACTTGCCATCATCACCAGTACAGCGAACCAAACGATAGTATCCCATGCTCCTTTTTCTCCTTTTACGTCTTCCCAGGTTAATACTGAGGTCAACAATAATAAGGTTAATCCAATGAAAGCGGTAGTTGTAGCGTCAATAGAAAGCGCTCCGCCGAATATCCAAAGGGCTAATAAAATAAAGAATGCCAAGAGCATCAGCCATTCGTTTCTGGAAATAGGTCCCATTTCTTTTAATTTCTGAGCGGCCATTTTCGGAGCATCTCCTGTTTTTTTCAATTCAGGCGGATATAATTTGTACAATACCAAAGGAACAACAAAGAATGCTACTGCACCAGGAATGAAACCTGCTGCTGCCCATGACATCCATGTAATATCAATTCCCAGATTGGCTGCGAACTTCTGACACATCGGGTTACTTGCTGTCCCGGTAAGGAACATAGAAGAAGCGATGAGGTTCATGTAATAGCTGTTCAATGTTAAAAATGATCCTAATTTTCTGTGAGTTTCCGGTTTTTCAGGAACGGAATCAAAGCTTATCGCCATAGATTTCATGATCGGGTAGATAATCCCACCACCTCTTGCGGTGTTACTCGGAATAGCAGGAGCAAGACAAACATCGGCAAGTCCTAATCCGTAAGCCAGTCCCAGTGAGCTTTTACCAAAAACTCTGATGAATAAAAAGGCAATACGGTTTCCCAATCCTGTTTTGATAAATCCTCTGGCAATAAAGAATGAAATCCCGATCAGCCAGATTACTTTATCTCCAAACCCGGAAAGGGCTTTTGTAATAGATTTTCCTGCATCTCCCGGAGCAACTACCTGGGTAAGGGCTGTAAAACCAATGGCCATCATACACATTGTTCCCATGGGAGCAGCTTTTAGAATGATCCCTAAAATGGTTGCTGCAAAGATGGCAAACAAATGCCAGGCATTCTCAGCAACACCTTTCGGAGCAGGAATGAACCATATAATTAACGCAACAACAAATGTGATCGCTACGTTTCTGATATTAATTTCTTTCATGATACTAACTATTTAATCGGTTAAAATCTACTTTGTACCTGTACAATGAATAGATTGTTATTGTATTGTGATGTGTTTTCCACCTGATGCTTATAGCGGTCAAACTGTACTCCCAGCTGAATTCTGGCGCCGTAATTTTTCAGGAATTCCAAACCGAACATCGGAGTGATTGTTTGTCTTGGGTTGGAAGCCATTCTGAAATTGGTATCAAGATATTCGTACCGGCATGACAATTCGAAGGCGCTGAGATTTTTATGGTTGATCTCATATCTTAAATTCGGAAGGAAATAAGCTCCACGAATCAAATATTGGTCAGGATTATCAGGTCGAAGTTCAGGGGCAATGGAATTGTAGAGAACATGGTTGGTGGCTTGTTTGGCTTCCAGCTGCATATCAAGACTCCATTTCGGGTCAAACTCAATCAATGAGCTTAGATCTACACCCAGGGCATATACTTTTTTACTGAAGACTTCCCCGGTACCTCCGTTCAGACCTACATTGAAGTGATATTTTTTTGATAATCCAAAAACAAGTCGGGTAGAATACTGCTTTCCGTTATCGTTATCGTTGATCTGGTTTTTTCCATTTCCGTTTACTACTGAAACTGCGTATTGAAAAGGTATTTCTCCCAGCTGCAGCTGTCCTGTGGCAGACATTCCGATCTGGAAACTCGTCCAGCCCAGTTTTCCGAATTCGGTATACTGATTGGACCAGTCTAAGGATTTAATAATGTCAATAGGGTAGGTTTCTTCAATACCGAACCAAGGCCTGAACTGCCCTACGGTAATTGCTAATTTGGGATTGAAAGTATACTTCAGGTAAGCATTTTCAAGAACTCTGCTTTTGGGATCATTTTTAAAATCGGCAAGGTTGGCCAATACAACTACTTCTGTACGTTTGCTGATCTGAGCCCGTACCTGAACTCTCATGTATTTGAGCATGAAGTTGTTATCGGTTCCTGAGCCATCGGTGTGATGAAGTCCGTTCACATCAACATCTTTGGACATTCCTACCAGATAACGAGCCTGAAAAAGGCCTTTGATCTGCAGCTGAGGATATTTTACATTGTCTTCTTCCTGTGGAGGAGGTGTGGTCTTCAGAGAATCCTGATTCTGTGCGTAGGCAGATAACCCGCAGGCCAGCAAGCACAGGATCAGGCTTTTCTTTTTAATCGAAAAAAAGGCCATATCTATTTTTGTTTTTTTATATTGTAAACATTACTTTACCACAAGTATCTTGTATGAAAGAAAAGTGTTTTACATGATCTGTTACATAACCATCCTGTCAAATCTTTGATTTGATATCCCTCGGAGGAAAGAATGGCCACCCATTCAGTCATAATGCACTATACTTAGATTCTTTCCTCTGCGGAGAGCAGATTATTTTATTTAAGTATGAATGTTTTGTGGTGAAATATTTATTTTAATCCTAAGAATGTGAAGGCGGCAGATTCTTTAAAATTTGCATTGGATTTCCCATTGTAGGTGCTGTTGTTACTCAGATCCAGTTTCATCACTTTTCCTTTAGGGCTCAAATCAAAATCTTTAAGATCTACCCAGAAAGTGTTGGGGGTGAAAACGGTTTCAAAATAATACACCAGGTTTTTCTGATCTGAAACAGAACGCCATCTTGTAGAAGAAATATTAGGCTCTGTCGCAGAAGTGATTCCGTAAGGGACCGAGCAGTTTCTGATGACACTGAAAACACTGGCCACTGCTGTACGGGTATCCGCAGTCTGCGGAATGGCATTGATATAGTAAGAAGCTCTTACGAAGCGGTCTGCCGCACGGTTGGTTCCCGGAAGCATAACCGTTCCTGGAATTCCTTTCCAGTAATTGTTAAGAGCCAGCTGTTCTTCAAAAACAGGAGAGTTGGTCATTACCGTGTAAGATGGGTCATGATGAATAACCAGCTTACCATCAATATATTCAAATACGGCATTATCTCCCGAAGCATCAGACATGGATAAATGTATTGTTGTAAATCTTTCTGTTCCCGGAATATAATCACTTACAATAACGAATGGTTCTTTTCTTGAAAACTCTACCGCTTCTTTTACTGTAGCAAAATTATCGAGATAATATTGTGCCCATAATGATATGGCAAGTCCCTTTTTACTTCCTTTTCCATCGAACTTCGGATACTGAGATTCTCCTAACCAAAGCAGGTTGGCAACCAATCCTTTTTCGTTCATTCCGTCTGCAGAAGCAATATCCCATGAAGAGCTGATGAGGCTTCCGTATTTTGAAGTCCATTTTACAGATTTAGAACCTACCAATCCGTTGCGGTCTATTCCTTTTGGAAAAACCCATAGGTTGGCAGGGATTTCGTCACGCCAGTCCATAGACCGTGCTGTAATAACGGTATTCTGAGGACCTTTATAGACCACTCTTGTACATGCTTCTGATGGATTCCATAATCCTATAGAGAGGACCAGAGAAAATAAAATTAATGGGAACTTTTTCA
>JASLCD010000392.1 GCA_030146295.1 Chryseobacterium sp. | reverse complement strand
GGGGGATTGGCGCAGTTGGCTAGCGCGTTTGACTGGCAGTCAAAAGGTCACGGGTTCGAATCCCGTATTCTCCACTACGGCAAACCACGTCCAATAAAAGGTTTGCCGTATTTTTTCACTCTTGTAATTGTATTAATCGTGTACTAGATCGTGTACCAAATAATTAATACAATATATGTTCAAAAATCAAATGCCGAACGGATGCAGCTATGCTGATCTGTTCATTCACCCCAATCCGGAAAAAATCTCAAGTAAGAAAGTTCTTTCAGAAAAAGACATCTTAGAAAAGAAAATCACCATGAAGGAAGCCATGGCTAAAGATTGGTATGTAGGATGCAAATTCTATGATCCTCAATCAAAAAAATACTCAAAAGGCTATTTCTGGCGGAAGAAACATCTGGCCGTTTACAAAATTTATGAGGAACGAAAAGCAGCAGCAGAAATTCTTTTAGATGAAATGCAAAGAGCGCTTGACAGATGTTATAATCCAATCCCAGGCATTCTTTTGTTTACATAAAGAACAAACAGAAGATAAGTGTAGCATACGTGATGGCTGTGTTGCTGATCAATCTATGCCTGACTTACGTTGCCTCGGAACTTTTAAAGGCTTTCAATTGGAGCGAGTAAAAATTTACAAAATAATAGCGATCACATTAATTCTGCGTCTATTAGTGAGCAATTTGATTTTATATCAAAATACAAATACAAGGAGTATACCGGAGGGACAAATCCCTGAAGTTTATAAAGGATTGAAGCAAAACGAATACTTAAAGGTAAGGCTTCAGAAAACAGAAGTAGCACTCACCAGCGCAAACCAACTTATTAATGAACAGGATAAAGCTCTTTCTATTAGCAAGAGTTTATTAACAGCAAAAGATGAAGCCATGGGAACTGTGCTGGAAATTTCTAAGCAAGATAAAATTGCAGCCGAAGAACGGGAAAATCAGTTAAATATTGATATTTCATATTTGAAAACAGGGATTGATCTGGTTAAAAAAGAAGCGGAAGTAAAGCAGAGAAAAAGATTCTGGAATGGATTTAAAATAGGGGCTTTTTCCCTGTCCGTGCTCGGAGTGACTGGATTAATTTTGCTCAACAATAAATAAAACTAAAAATAATGAGAACAATCAATTATATAGTTGTACACTGTACAGCAACGCAACCAGATGCTAAAATAGAAAGTATTAAAAGATATTGGAGAGATAATTTGAAATGGAAAAATCCAGGTTACCACTTTATGATCAAGGCAGATGGAGAGATAATAAACACTTTGCCAATCGAGCAAGTTTCAAATGGAGTTGTGGGGTGGAATACTCAAATTATCAATATATCATATATTGGAGGTGTTGATAAAAATAACAATCCTAAAGATACAAGGACATCAGAGCAAAAAGCTTCTCTTTTGAAGCTGATAAGAGAATTAAAATCAAAATTTGCTAAGGCTAAAATTCAAGGACATAGAGATTTTCCAAACGTTCACAAAGCTTGTCCTAGTTTTGATGCTAAAAAAGAATATTTTGGTTTACAATAAGCTGAAGTATTGTAAGATCGTTTTTAAGTGATGGAGAAGAAAAGCGGAGGCTGATTTGTTCTTTTCTAATTAATCTGAAGTACAAGAAGACTGTTTTTTAAAATTCCCCCACGTCTATCTGAGGGAATTTTATTTATACAACTTTAGTTCTTGAGATGAACGGTTATAACACCGTTTAAATCATGATCCATCAGGCATTGAAAGTATGCCATATCAGGACCACTAAGACCATCTAAGGCTATAGTTCCTGCTGTAGATGAAACCCCTCCTGATTGAATCCATAATTTACCCTCCATTTCAACAACTTCTATACTGTAGACTTCTCCCTTACAAGCATATATCATATACCCATCACCCAAGTAATTATCATTATCAATTACAACTTCATGAACGCTTTTAGATGTATTACGGTTGTTGTCGTTTAATTTCTTTATTATAAGTGTATTATTAGAACTTGAAAGTAAAGTATTGGTTTCTTTAATTAAATAGTTATCCACATACTTTACCTCATTTCCAAAAGTAATTTTTAAGACGGATTTACCATTAACAATTGCCGGTTCAACTTTACGCTCAGCCTTTTTTAATTTTGCAGAGGTTTCTTTTGAATTTGTAGTATTATCTTGCTCACAAGAATGAAAGGTTGATAGAATAGCTATTGAGCAGGCAATAGCCTTCAATGGAAATTTAATTTTCATGGTATTAATTATTTTAATTATTGCAAATATAAAAATAGTTTATGTTTAGAATAATTAAAAATAAGTAATTGTAATTATGGTTGATTTTCTTAATAAGTCATATTTAAAAGTAATAATGCTCAAATTTTAATATCTGTAGGAGCTTATGCTTGTACATCTTGTATTATTTTTAGAAGGTCCGAAGATATTATTTCTGGAATATCATCAATTACTTTGTTAATAATTTCTAATTTCAATAATTCTTCCTTTTGCTTTTTAATTTTCTTCAGATCATCAAACGCTTTTATATATGCATCCTCAAGTTCATGTCCTTGGTGATGTAAAAACCAATTTGGAAGATTTATTTTAATATTGTTCAAAAGTGTTACTTCTGTATTTTCAGTCAATTGCAAAGCAACTGGATCCGTTAAGTGAGGCTTTAGTTTTGTCAGGATGTAATCAGCAATTGACTGAAGTCGTGTGGCATCGTAATTTTTTAGATCAGTATAGTTGTCATCTTTATCAATACCAAGTTCATCCTTAGTGATATATTTCTCTCTGAGTAAAATAGCAGCAATAAGTAAAGGGTCGAATATGTAATTCTCGATACTATATCTCTGCTCCCAACCTAACACCGAAACATATGGATTAGTGGGCTTTTGTGTATTCCGGTCCCAGTCAATAATTCCATATATAAACTTATTCCCCGCGTTTCTCATTATTTCTGTGATTTCCTTCACTATATCGCAGCTATTTTTTGCAAGTCCAACACTATTTTTCTGTACGTCTCCAGATGCTATAAAATTTAAAGAAATTTCATTATTCAATCTGTTAGATAAAATATTATATAATCTTTCATAGTATTGTACATCATATGGGCTTTCAACAAAAACTTGCCTTCTATTTTCATAATTCACACTAAAAGAGGGTACTCCCTCTGACAAAATTTTAAGCGCAGAATCTTTTTCGGTTTTTTTAAGACCATTTGTCATTGACATTGTAAAGATGCTTTCTTCTGGCGCTAGTGCAACTGTTGTTGGATTATGTGTAGTTATTATGACTTTTATTCCTCTTTCCTTTACAAAAATATCTTCAACAACTTTTAAAAAGTATTTGATCATGGAAGGGTGTAAAGATGCGTCCGGTTCATCCATTAATATAATTTTTGGAGTTAGAATATCATAATCTTTAATATTATAAATACTTAATGCTGTTAAAATAATAACTTGCTCACCTGATGATAAAGAAGAAAAATCAACTTTTACACCAGTTATCTTATTAATGAAATGTACATTAAATGCATCATCATAATCGGTGATTTCCGTTGTTGATATTTGATAGTCAATATTCATAGAATCAAATATCTTATTAATGTAGTCCCAAGGAGCTTCGCCATGTACTTTAAGAAACTCTTCTTGTGTTAAATATTCAATATCTGTTTTATTTTTTTTAGTATGTAGAAACTCTTTGTACGAATTGTTGTTAGCTAATTGTGCATACAACATACAAATACGGAAGAAATTTAAATTATACACCCCCCCTCCATGAAAAGAAAAGTTGAACGGTGCGTATTTTTCGAAATCTTCAAAAGTCAGGTCAAATTTGTCCTTTTGAGCAAAATTAGCCATCGTTTCCAAGACGGATTCTAAATGCTGATTCTTTTCTATTAGCTCATTTTGTATATTTATTCTGTAATCTACATATTCTTGATGTAATAAGTCAAAGTTCGGTGTATCAGCTGTTTTGGATAATTGAGGATTTTGCAGCTGAAAAGATTGATTATTTAGAAACTGTGTTGAACTTGCTTGATTTGAAATATCATTTTTTATTATAGAAGAATATATTCCTTGCAAAAGAACTGTTTTACCGGATCCGTTGAGACCTGTAATTATTGTAAGATCGGGGATTTCCATTGAAAACGCCTCTATAAAAATATATTTTTCGTGTAAGTAAAGCCACATGATTAATAGTTTTATTGTTTTATTGTTTGAATGTAATATTATGATATTTCATAGAATAATTAAAATATAATCCCCACGAAGTAGTGGGAATTATTTTATGCGGTTGGAGTATGTTCGGCTATGAGTTTTAACATTGAAGCACTTGCTGATAATAGATTTTTTATTTCATTCAGCGTAGGCGGGGGTAATGTACCTTGCATTTGAATTAATCTTAAAAGCTCATTATTTATTGCTTGATTTTGCTGAAGCGCCTGAGAAATCATTCTTAGTAATTCGTTTTGATTGTCCATTTGAAATATTTTTTTTGTTAGCTCCGAATATACAAACAATTCACAATCAACAATTACGGTTTCCCGTAGAGTTATGACTACAGGACTTCCGTATATTTACGGAGTTTGTAAAAACTAAGTACATGTCAATTTTGATCCTCCTTAGGAAGGGTTTTTATTTTCGCAATGGTGATCATTCCTGTAAAATTTAAATTTACTACAATTTGTATCAGATCTTATTTTTAAATTGATTTAGTTTGTGTCAATTTTGATGCATGAAATTAAGAGGAACCGTCAGGGGAGAACCCCATCCTTCTAAAAATACTATGGTAGTTGAGTTTGAAGGAGACAAGAAAAAACAGCACTTTGAGATTAAATGTTCTTTCAATCCACATGAGCAAAAATTAAAAAAGTGGGATGTAATCGATATGTGGATAAAATGGGAGAGTGAAATTTTTGAAGACCCAAAAACTGGAGAAAAATCCTACTTTACGTATTTAACATGTGACTGAGCAGTTGAATTTCATTCTATCCATGATAAAAGATCGCTCAATTATCTTCACTTATTTATGGAAGCATGTCTTTAATGAAGAGCTAACAAAAGAAATTGTTGAAACCAGAATCGATGAATTAAAAGAAAAAGGCATCATATTTTAGATTAAAAAAAACTTAAAAAACATATTTATTTTGTTTACCTCACTTATTTGTGGGTTATTTGCAGGTTAAAATTAATAGCTATGAATAAAGAAGAATTAGAGGTTGGTAATTGGTATCATAACCACACTGTTTCAAATGAAAAGACTGAATCTAAGAAAACAATGGTAATTGACGAAATTAATGAAGATTTTGTTTTGTATCATTATTTGGATAATAAAGATTCAAATTCACCTCATGAGTGCAATATCAAAAATATAAGTCCAGCTCCGATACACTCACATCATTTGTCTTATTTATTTAAATCACCGCACATTAGTCCGCTTCTAACAGAAGATATCATATCAAGTTTATACAATTATGAAGGTGTTTATTATGAGTTTGATGGAGTGGAAATTTACGAATGTGAAATTAAAATAAATGAAATAAATAAAAAAATTAGAATAAATAGGAGAATTAGTAATGGAATGAATTATGTACATGAACTACAAAATCACATGAAAAATAAGGAAGTAAATTAAATTACAGTCCAATAATATTTATAAAGCCATTGGTAATCCAATGGCTTTATTTTGGTAGGGTAACTTTTTTGGTGTTAAGTGGATATAGATAAGCTATTTTCTTTTCAGCAACCATTCTATCAAGTAATTCGTTTCGCTCGGGTATTGGTAGTTTTATTATCTTATCTAAATCATTTAAATCAGTGCCGTTAGATCCTCCGCTTTTCGTATGATCCGCCTTAAATTTTTCCAGTATCTGTCTTTCTATTTTCTCTAGGTTTTCCATGGAGTAAAGATACTAAAATAAGATCCAGTAAAAGAAAGAGATAAGTCTAATTATACTCAGCCAGATAAAAAATCCAGCTGCTTTAATCTCCTTATCCTTATGCTGGAAAAGCAAACAGTCTTTAATAAATTCTTTCATATTACTAATTTAATTAGGGTGAGTAAATTATACTTACGGAAATCCGTAATGATTATTTTATTATGTTAAATCTCCGAACAGGGATTAATTGTTATATTTGAGCGTTAACAATTAAAACTAATACAATGAAAAACTTAAAGAGAATCTCTAAGGAGA
>JASLCD010000258.1 GCA_030146295.1 Chryseobacterium sp. | reverse complement strand
GAGGTTTTAAATAAAATCAATTCCGGGAGGTCTCCGAAAGTCATTGTGGCTTATGCTGGTGCACTGTCTGAAAAGGTGCTGAAAAAGGAGGATTTTAAAGCGATCTCTCATCACATAAAAGTGGGGGATCAGCTTGATTTCGATTTTGTAGACGAACTGCTTACACATTACCATTTCCAGCAGGCCGATTTTGTTTCAGAACCGGGAGAGTTTTCTGTAAGAGGAGGAATTGTAGATGTATTTTCTTATTCATACGAAAAACCATACAGGATTACCTTCTTTGGTAATGAAGTGGAAAGTATTAAAACTTTTGATATTGAAACGCAGCTTTCTGTAGCTAAAGTGAAAGATTTTCAGTTGGTTTCCAATATGAACTTCTCTGTTACAGGAAGCAGAGTATCATTGCTGCAGCTATTGCCAAACGAGAGTTTTGTAGTTTCTAAAAATGGGATGATAGGAATGCAGAAGATTAAGAGCTTCTATGAAAAGTCTCTGGAAAAATACAATACCTTAAGTAAAGATATTGCTCACAGAACCCCTCAGGAACTTTTTATTTCTGATCAGGAATTTTTATTCGATTATAAAAAATTCAAAACCGTTGATTTTGGAGGAACAGTGATGGAAGGGCTGAAAGAAATTACTGAAGTCAGAATGGAGCAGCTTCCTCAACCTTCTTTTCATAAAAACTTTGAACTGCTGATTGAAGATATTGAGGAAAAACAGAATAGCGGATTTGATACCTGGATTTCCTTTTCAACAGAAAAGCAAAAGGAAAGGCTTGAGTCTATTTTTGAAGAACTCGAGCATGAGCTTCCTTTTAAAAGCTTTAAATCTGAACTGCATGAAGGATTTGTAGACAACGGGCACAAACTGCTTGTCTATACGGACCACCAGATCTTTGACCGTTATCAGAGATATAAAGCAAAGAATACTTTTGCAAAATCTGAGCAACTTACCCTGAAAGACCTTATGTCTTTAAAAATTGGAGACTATATTGCCCATATCGATCATGGGATAGGGAAATTTATGGGATTGGTAAAAGTAAATAATGACGGGAAGATCCAGGAATGTTTTAAACTGACCTATAAAAACGGAGACTTATTATATGTAAGTATTCACTCTCTGCATAAGATTTCGAAATATAACGGACCGGATGGGAGAGAAATTGTTTTGAGCAAACTTGGCTCCCCAACCTGGAAATCCCTGAAACAAAAAACAAAAGCTAAGGTTAAACAGATTGCTTTTGATCTTATTCAATTATATGCACAGCGAAAAACGGCCAAAGGTTTTGCCTACACACCGGATTCTTATCTGCAGAATGAACTGGAAGCCAGCTTTATTTATGAAGATACTCCGGATCAGGAAAAAGCAACTGTAGATGTAAAAAAAGATATGGAAGCAGAAACTGTTATGGACAGACTGGTTTGTGGTGATGTAGGTTTCGGTAAAACAGAAGTTGCTATCCGTGCGGCATTTAAAGCAGCAACCGACGGTAAGCAGGTTGCTGTATTGGTTCCTACAACGATTCTTGCTTTTCAGCATTACAGAAGTTTTAAAGAAAGACTAAAAGATTTCCCGGTAAATGTAGGCTATGTCAACCGATTCAGAACAGCGAAGCAAAAATCAGAAACCTTAGAGGCTTTAAAGAATGGTAAAGTAGATATTATCATTGGAACACATCAGCTGGTAAGCAGTTCTGTGAAGTTTAAAGATCTGGGCTTACTGATCATTGATGAAGAACATAAGTTCGGGGTTTCAGTAAAGGATAAGTTGAAAACCCTTAAAAACAATGTGGATACTCTTACCCTTACTGCGACTCCTATTCCAAGGACCTTACAGTTTTCATTAATGGCTGCAAGGGATTTATCCGTTATCAAGACACCACCGCCTAACAGGCAGCCTGTAGATACGCAATTAATAGGATTCAATGAAGAAATTCTTCGTGATGCCGTTTCTTATGAGCTTCAGAGAGATGGGCAGGTGTATTTCATCAATAACAGGATTGAAAACCTGAAGGATATTGCCGGACTTATTCAGAGGCTGGTTCCGGATGCAAGAGTGATAACAGGACATGGGCAGATGGAAGGGAAACAGCTGGAGAAGAATGTGCTGGATTTTATGGAAGGAAAGTATGATGTTCTTGTATCTACTACCATTGTAGAAAGTGGGGTGGATGTTCCGAACGCCAATACTATTTTCATCAATGATGCACAGCGTTTTGGGATGGCAGATCTGCATCAGATGAGAGGAAGGGTAGGACGTAGTAACAGAAAGGCATTCTGCTACCTGATCACTCCTCCTTATGATATGATGACTTCAGATGCCAGAAAACGTCTGGAAGCTATTGAGCAGTTTTCTGATCTGGGAAGTGGTTTCCAGATTGCAATGAAAGACCTTGAGATCCGTGGTGCCGGAGACCTTCTTGGTGCTGAACAAAGCGGATTCATCAATGAAATGGGGTTTGAAACATATCAGAAACTAATGCAGGAAGCGCTGGAAGAACTGAAAGACGATGCTGATTTTGAAAATCTCTTTGAAAATGAAGAAGACAGACAAAAGCTTTTCAAATCTGTGAAAGATGTCAACATTGATACAGATCTGGAACTGATGCTGCCCGATTTCTATATATCCAATACGGAGGAAAGATTGCTGCTGTACCAGAAAATTGCAGAAATTAATAATGAAGCAGATCTTCATCAGTTTGAAGTTGAGTTGATTGACCGTTTTGGGGCATTGCCGAAAGAAGCTGTAAATCTGTTGAAAAGTGTTGCTCTGAAATGGCTGGCTGCCGATATCGGTTTTGAAAAGATTGTTATGAAAAACGGAGTGTTTTTAGGGTATTTCCCTGGAAATCCTCAGGATAAGTTCTACCAGACAGATAGATTTCGCCATATTATCAATTATTTAACCCGGAATCCTGGCGAAGCCCAACTTAAAGAGAAGTCCGGAAAAGAAGGTAATCAGCTTATGATGAGGAAAGAAAGAGTAAAAAATGTAGATGAGGTCAATATATTGCTGAAAGCTATTATTGAACATAATTAAATTATGGGTTCCAATTGTTATAAGTAAATTGGAAAAAGATGTGAAAAGCGTATAAAAATCTAAAATTTTTATACGCTTTTTTGTGATTGTTATCATGTTTTTATTGAGCAATACTCCTTGTGAAGGGAATTAAGGCCGTTTTTAGAGAGTTGAAGTCACTTTCTAATGAGTAAAAATATCCTGTAAATCCCCGTACAGTAAGGGTTTGAGATGCTAATTGAAATTTTTTAAGCGTGAAAAGTGGAGTTATGTAGAAATAATTCTACTTTTATGTGTGATTAATTCTATGTTGTAATGTGTTTATTTCTATAGGTTTATAGATATATAACTGGATTTTTTTTGGACTTCATTATGTACCTTTGTAGTCCTTATTATGAAAAAAATTATATATTGCTGCGCGGCTGGACTTCTTTCATTCTACGCCAACGCACAGGTGGGAATAGGAACTGAAAAACCTAAATCTGTTCTTGATGTGAATGGAAAAACCACCTTAAGAAAAGAACTTAGAGTAGGCGGGACTTCAACTGATGCTGGAAATGCAGGATTGAATGGCCAGGTTTTGGTTTCTCAGGGTGAGGGTTTGCCTCCTGTGTGGAAATCTTTGAACGTTTCCTTTATGGAAGAGGGACAGTATAAGCTGATCAATTCTTATCTGTCGTCTGATCAAGTGGGTATTATATCGCTTTCTAATGGTGTGGCCGGTGATAATATCTACACAAGCAAAGTGGGAGACAATGTTACTGATGCTACAAAAGGGAAATGGAAAAAAATTGATGGCCTTATCAATACATTTACGATCAAAAACGGAAAAAATAGAATCACTTACCAGTTCCAGACAGGAATTGAAATGAAAGCACAGTCATCTACCACTATAGAAAGTGTAAGATTTGCTTGTGGTGTTTTCAGAAATGGATTGCTGGTTGCTGTTCGTCCGGATAGGGTTGCTTCTAATAACAACACGGGGAAAAATGGTCTTCAGGACTATATTTTCACTCTTAATTATACCGAACAAAATGTTCCGGTAGGAGTTCACAATATTGAAATTGCATGCAGGAAAATTGATACTTCAAATTCCACTTCAGAATTTGCTGTAGGACGTAATGTTCAGACTTCAAGTGGAGTTTCCAGTGCATTTACTTTGGAGTCTACAGTGAAAGTAGATGTTATCGAATACGTGAGCTATAAAAATAACTAATGATGAAAAAACTATTATCAACGCTGCTTTTTACCATGGGACTTTTGGTAACGGCTCAGGTAGGAATAAAAACAGACGCTCCGAAAGCAAAATTGGATGTAAACGGAGATATGAACTTCAGAAACAAAATTGGTGTCTTTAATACTACTGATAACTCTGTATTCTTTGGAAATAATGATCAGCTGCTGGTTTCAAGAGGAGAAGGCTTTACTCCGATCTGGAAATCACTTCGTATTCCCGAATATGAACCGAATAAATTTTACCTGATTTACAACAACTCTTTTTCTGATAAAGTAGGAGCTATATTTACATCTTCTGATGACTCTACAATAACTTTTGATTCAAGGGGAGCAACTTTTACCAAAGGAAAAACACTTAGCAGCCTTCCGAATTTTAAAAAAATAGATGGTCTTTCGAAGACAATCAGTGTATTCAGTACCCAAAGTAAGGCTTATTTCCAGTTTGAAACAGTTGTTCAGGCAGACTTTGGAGCGGTAGGTACAACTGATACCTCAATAGATTATGCCTGCGGTATTTTTGTAGATGGTAAACTGGTAAACTTGAGACAAAGGAATTTAAAGGCGATTACTACCTCATATCCTTTTCTTACCCATACACAGATCGGAATCGTAGATAATCTTGCTAAGGGAGATCATACTGTGGATGTTGCCTGCACACGATTGGGTTCCTATGGTGCTTCAAGCAATAAGCTTACAATAGGTATTAACGTGTATAGTAATATTAATGACTTTATAGCACAGTCATCTCTGAAAGTAGACGTGTACGAAGTTCCAGAAGTGTTTAACACCATTATAAACTAAGCAGATCATGAAAAAAATACTATTTGCAGCATCAATTCTGTTAACAGTTAATGCTGCTGCGCAAGTGGGTATTAATACTCCAACTCCAACCAATATGTTAGATGTGAACGGAGATTTAAATATCAGAAAAGAATTAAGAACAGGAGGTACAGATGTACTGAAAGGATCTGGCGGAACAGCAGGAGATATCTTTCATAATAATACAGATTTAAATACAAATGACTGGAAAGCGATAAAAATTGCTGACGGCCAGGGGAGTATGTCGGTATTTTCTATCAATACCGTTGCAGACAAAACGGGAGTAAGCTTTTCCGGGAATAATGGGGCGACCAATCCTTATAATGACGGAGCGCCTCTTACTGCTGACTGGTCTGTGCTTACGGGAACGATAGATACTTTCTCTGTGACCAGTCAAATCAATAAAGCTACTTTTTCGTTCCAAACGACGGTTCAAAAAACAGGAGCCAATTCTGCCAGTTTTGCTTGCGGAGTTTTTGTAGACGATGTGTTGAAAGCGGTAAGAACAGATGTGTTGCTTGGTGATCCGGGAGCATATAAAATTTTTAATCTGAATGCTACACTTACGAATATTACTCCTAAAAATGACTACAAAGTTAAAGTAGCCTGTACCAAAAGAGCAATTTCAGGGTCAATACTTGGGGTGGGAACAGCAGTTAATACTAATTTCCTCAATAGCGATATGTCACAATCAGTTTTGACAACATCTATATTGCAGCCTTATTAATTTTCATAATCATGCAATAATTATCAATCTAAAAACGTTATGTTTTTAGATTTTTTTTGTTGATTAACTCTATTTCTTGTGAATTTGTTCGGATAAAGTAAAGTGTATTATCGAAAATTGAATTATATTTGGACAAGCTAAAAAAATTCTATATGGTAAAAAACTATTTTCTTAAAATGTTTGCCGGTATTGCTTTTCTTGGGATGCTGACAGCATGTAATACAACCTCAGATCCCACAGAATCTATCCCGAATCCGGATGATGGGCCACCGCCTAAAAAGGTTTTAGCAAAGGTTAGCTCAAATAATATTTCTCAGGAAGAATATGCTACTACAGCAGGAACCGGAGATTTACAGACTGCAGTATCTAAAGATGAATCTGCTGCGGGAGCTTATTATACGGGAACGGTAACGTATACCAACAAAAATATTACTAAAGTTAAATACGTAAGTTCGGCAGCATCCAGTCTTGTTTATGAATTTAACATTGTTCCCGATGCTACGGGTAAAAAGATCTACAATGCCACTTCTACAGGAACAGGAGCTACTCCATCGGTTTCCGTTATGAGTGACTATGCTTTTACCTATGACTCGGTTACTAATAAACTTTCTAAAATTCTTGAAAAGAGAAAAGAAGGAGGAATCAGTGCTTACAACAGATTTATAGATTATACTTTCGTGTATAACGGAGAAAATGTAATTCAGGTAGTTTGCTCCAAAGGAATACTGGATATCAATGGAAATCCGAATATGAGTACGGCAGTAGTAAGCAAGTATAGCTTTCAGAACTATGATGCTCAGAAAAGCCCTTACTCTACGCTTCCATCGGTCTATTTCATTACACGAAGTCTGATAAATCCTGCACAATTCTATAAGATTTCTCCGAATAACCCTACTTCAATGTTTATAGAATTGCCTTCACCAGCAGCTCCTGTTAATACAGCTCAGAGTTATTCTTATGATAATCAGGGGTATGTGGTTGTTGAGAAAAATCAGAATCTTACATTTACTTATAAAAACTTATAAGAGAGAGAAACCACTGTTAATCTTACCAGAATATAAAATAATCATATAATTTTTAGGTAAAAAAAATTATATTTGTCAAAAAAATAATCAATTACAAGGAAATGAAGCAAATTTTCTATTTTATTTTACTAATCGCAGGTTTTTCTTCAATACATTCCTGCAAGAGTTTACTAGATGAAGATGGGAATCCATTATTGGATCTTAATAATACAGGGGGATTAAGCGGTCCCAGAGCATTATACAGAGAAATTACAGATAAAGATACTATCGCAGAATATCAGTACAGCGGACTTCTTGTGACTAAAGTAATCACAGACAGTGCTTCAATTACTAATATTATGTACAGTGGAGATAAAATCAGCCAGATTAATTTTAACGGCTTTTTGGACCTTGACGGAAACGGAAAACTGGATAAAGACAGTGTATCTTACACTCAGTTATTTACTTATGGGAATAATAATAAGTTACAGCTGATTTCGGAAAACCGTTCGATCTTCAGAAGACCACCACCTGTACCACCGGCAACTACTCCGGGGCCACAGACATTGCTGAAGAAAGAGAAAAGTCTTTATACTATTAAGTACAGTACTGCTACAGGAAAACTGGATTCTATCATTATGAAGAATGGTCCGGATGTAGCTGGAGTGCCACTTGCTTTTACAGATTACTCTAAAACGGGTTACACGTATGTAGGTGATAATGTTTCTAAAGTGACAAGAAACTATGGAACAATGGCAGGAGGTGCATTCGGAGCTGTTACAGGAAAATATAGCTATGAATATTATGCATATGATGAGCAGGTAAGCCCGTTCACATTATTGCCACACGTATACAAGATTTCAAGACTGTTATCTACAGTAATCAATGATAAAGAAAGTCTTATTTTATCTCCAAACAATCCTAAGAGATGGTCTGTGACAGATCTTACGCCACCTATTCCAACTCCCATTGTAAAGAGCACCAATTACGTTTATGATCCTCAGACTTATATGACAAAAGGATATGGTGTTAATTACATCTACAAACCACAATAGAAGACTTTTTTAACAATATTAAAACTCAATCTTTCATAAGATTGAGTTTTTTATTTTTTATCTCTTAATTTTGCAAAAAATTTCTGATGAAATATTTAATCGTTGGGCTTGGCAACAAAGGCTCAGAATATGAAAATACACGACACAATATAGGCTTTAAAGTAGCTGAAAAGATAGCTGAAACTCTAGAAGTATCATTCAATACCTCCAATTTTGGCTGGCTGGCAGAAGGAAAACATAAAGGAAGAAAAGTCTTTATCCTTAAACCTGATACCTATATGAATCTTTCCGGAAATGCCGTGAAATACTGGATGCAGAAAGAAAATATTCCTTTGGAAAATGTACTGATCGTGACAGATGATCTTGCGCTTCCTTTCGGGACTTTAAGATTGAAAGGAAAAGGCTCAGATGCAGGCCACAACGGACTTAAAAATATCAATGAAGTATTGCAGACTCAAAACTACGCAAGACTTCGTTTCGGAATCTCTGCAGATTTTTCTGCGGGTCGACAGGTAGATTATGTATTAGGAACCTGGAATGAAGAAGAATCGGAAAAACTTACCGAAAGAATTGAAACTTTTTCCAAAGCAAGCCTTTCGTTTGTATTTGCTGGATTGAATAATACAATGTCTGCTTTTAACGGGAAATAGTATTCAATTGGGATAAAGTAAATTTGAATTTAAATACAGTTGATCATATTGAATGACTGCCTTATTTCTGAGGCAGTCATTTATTTTATTTCTAGAATTTTTCTGCAGGTTTTATAATTAATTTGTTGTCTTTCCTGATAAACAATATCCAAATCCAGGGAATGCATGATAATAAAATAGAGACAATTATATTCTGCATCAATATTTCATTGGCTGCAGGGTTTGTTTGAAACTCCCATATTGCCTGTCCGATAGGGAGACCCTGTTTTACCAATAAAGCAATAATAGTTAAAACATTGGCGACAAATATACTCGTGATGCTTGTGAGGAAGACAATATATTTTGTCAGCTTCCCTTGAAGCCCATTGAAATAATCATAGCCTAAAAACCCGAGAATAGCAATAACAAATGCCATTCCTGAGGAAAGTCCCCCTAAATAGACTGCAAGTAAAACCCAAAGTATAATGGCAGGAACTGAAAATATAATGGCACCTAAAAGCCCCGTTAGATAATTTTTTTCTTTTGCAATTCTTTTCTTTTCAATTTCGTAGAATTTATCGTCGGTCTGTTTAAAACAATTATCGCAGAGTATAATACCGGTATCGTTGAGGTTATAATAATTGGTTCTCTGATCCGTATCACAGCTATGACATTTATTTTGCTCAGGTATATTGAGCTTTTTGAAAAGGTCTGTCAGGAAGTCAAACAAAGCATAAACTGTACTGAGCTTAGTGGGTAGGAGGTTTTCTGTGAATTTGAAAAAAATACTATGGTCACTGATTTTGAAGAGGGTGAATTTTAATTTTTTTTTGTTGGCAGATAACTCTGTTTTTATTTTTTCTCTTTGTTCATCTGTTAAACTACCGGTGGTTACCGTTACAAATTTTTGTTGAGGCGTTTTTATTAAACTTGCGTCCGAAACGTTGAAAAAGTAGCCTTTATAAAGACCAAATACAGTGTCGGTTGTTTTATACCAGCCAAGATCTTTGGCTATTTTTTTTGCTTTTGGAAAAATCATGGTTTTTAATTTATTCTCTCAATAGGGCCAAATTAAAATAATTTCTCGATTAAAAGCAGTGTTTGTTAATTTTTCCTTCTTAATAGATCAGTCGGATTATAATCAGAAAAGTACTATAAAAATAAATGCCATCGAATTTCGATGGCATTTTCTGTAAATTATAATTGAAATTTAATGAGTTTCATTTTTATAACCAACTTACTGCACCCGTTTCAACATCGTAATTCGCTCCAACAATTTTAATTTTTCCTTCAGCTTCAAGGTTTTTAAGTGTTGAACTTTGCTTACGGATATCTTCAATCGCGCTTCTTACGTTTTGCTGATTAAGTCTTTCCAGAAGTGAGCTGTTTTTGGATGAACGTTCTTCGTTATCTTCAATAATCTCATTGATGATAGGGTTGAAATGATTGATCAGGTGGTTAAGATTATCCATTCCCAATCCTTCAATCTGTGCCGCATCAAGCCCTCCTTTCAATGCACCGCATTTCGTATGGCCTAAAACTACGATAAGCTTAGAACCGGCAACGTTACAGCCAAATTCCATAGATCCAAGAATGTCCTGATTTACAAAGTTACCTGCAATTCTGATACTGAAAACGTCTCCTAATCCCTGGTCAAAGATAAGTTCCGCAGAAGTACGGCTGTCTATGCAGCTTAAAACTACAGCAAAAGGCCATTGTCCTTCGCGGGTAGCATTCACCTGCTCAAGAAGATCTCTGTTGGCTTTAAGGTTGTTGACAAATCTCTGGTTTCCTTCTTTTAAGAATTCCAATGCTTTCTCAGGGGTAATAGTAGACTGGGTTTCGTATGTATGTGCTTTCATATGATTTTATTTATTATTTTAGAATTTAAAGTTAAAAAAATTAATTGATGAATGAGACTACATGGCTCTGTTATGAGTAACTAAAATATGAGAGTCCTCACTTCTTTCGTAATCTCTGTATGATGTTTTAAAGCCTAGAAGTTCAACATTGATGTCCTGTTCCTTTGCTCTGATATTGGCAAAATCCTGAATCATTTCCAGTACATCTGTTGCGATGTATGAAGTATTTCTGGCATCAATGATCACCGTAGAGTTGGGTTTTATATTTTTAAGTGTTTTTTTGATTGCTGCTTTATTTAAAAATGAAACTTCTTCAGCCAGTTTTATGTTGATCCCGTCCGCATCATCCAGTCTCTCTCTGCTCAGATAATAAGCTCTTTTCATATTTCCCTGAAGAATATAGAAAACAGAGATGGCAAGACCAATTCCTACTCCTTTTAATAAATCTGTTGCCACTACCGCTGCAACCGTTGCTACAAACGGAATAAACTGGAATTTTCCTAAATGCCAGAAATGCTTGAATGTAGCTGGCTTTGCCAATTTATACCCTACTAAAATTAATACGGCAGCCAAAGTGGCTAATGGAATTAAATTTAAAATTACAGGAATAGAAAGTACACAGATCAATAAGAATACTCCGTGAATGATCGCTGAGGTTTTAGACGTTGCCCCTGCGTTGGCATTGGCAGAACTTCTTACCACAACAGACGTCATTGGAAGGCCGCCTATAAACGAGCTGATAAGGTTCCCGATTCCCTGGGCTTTAAGCTCAAGATTGGTGTCTGTAATTCTTCTCTGTCTATCTAAGCGGTCTGATGCTTCGATACAAAGTAACGTTTCAATAGAGGCTACAATAGCAATTGTGGCACCTATGATCCATACTTTAGGATTGGTGAAACCATTAAAATCAGGAGTGGTGATCAGGTTCTTGAAATCATCAAAAGACTGTGGAACAGGTAAAGAAACTAAATGCTGGGTCTCAATAGCCAGGGCGCTTCCGGACATCTTAAATAGCTGATTCAAAAGAATACTGATAATTACCGCAACCAATGCTCCTGGCAGCATTTTCAGCCTTTTCAGGACGTGGATTTTATCCCATGCGATAAGAATTGCTACCGAAACTAAAGTAATAACAATAGCTCCAGGGTGGACCGCCCCAAATAATTCTGTAAAATATCCGAAGTTTAAGCCATTGTCAAAAATAGATTCATGACCTTCATAATCTTTATCAAATCCTAAAGCATGCGGAATCTGTTTTAATATAATAATGATTCCTATGGCAGCAAGCATTCCTTCAATCACGTTGTTCGGGAAATAGTTGGAAATACTTCCAGCCCTTACAAACCCTAAAACCAATTGAATAAGTCCTGCAATAATCCCTGCGCAAAGGAAAAGCTCAAATGCGCCAAGATCTGTTATCGCTGTTAAAATAATGGCCGTTAAACCTGCTGCAGGCCCGGAAACTGAAATATTAGAATTACTGATTGTTCCTACTACCAAGCCGCCTACAATACCGGCAATGATACCGGACAATGGGGGAGCACCTGATGCTAAAGCAATTCCTAAACACAACGGAAGTGCTACTAAAAATACCACGAGTCCTGAAGGAAAATTCTCCTTGATTCCTCCTATTAATGATGTCTTTTTCATAATGTGAAGCTGTAAAGTATAACCGGCTTATTTGTTTGTAAATAAGTCAATTATAAAAAGTTGAGAAAAAATAATTTTTAAAGTACGTGTGTATCCGATATCAAAAAATGATATGGAAATGGTATCAAAAAAATCTAACTATAGGAGTTACGCTTCCGGAGGGGGAGAAAATATAGTAAGTAAAGGTGAAAGATGAAAAGAATCATCAATCAGTACAAAAGACATGCGCTGAAAATCAGGTTCAGAAAACTTCAGATAGTCAAAAACATCCAAAGGTTTCGGAATGGTCTTTTCGTAAACAATGAATGAGGATGGGTGAGAATGGGGCTCTTCTTCATTGATTATTATATTCGTTCTCGCAATATCCCAGCCGGCTACAGCAGCAATGCCTGGCAGCGCTGTGAAATTGAGGAAAAACGTTAAAATAATAATACTCCAGAATTTCATTTTACATTCTTTTTAGAAAAACTACTTAGTTTTTCTGCTCATTACCCAATCAGAACCTGTAAGGTTGTAGATCTTTTGGATGTCTTTTAAGGTTTTCTCAAAATCAATCTTCAGATCGATGATCTTACCTGTTCTAAGGTCAAATACCCAGCCGTGTACAATTGGTTGTTCTTCTAAAATATACCTTTCCTGTACGCAGGCCATTTTGATTACGTTGATGCACTGCTCCTGAACATTAAGCTCTACAAGTCTGTCATAACGCTTGCTTTCGTCTTCAATAGAATCCAGCTCTACCTGATGTAATCTGTAAACATCACGGATGTTTCTCAGCCAAGGATTCAATAATCCCAGATCCTGAGGAGTCATCGCTGCTTTTACACCGCCACAGTTGTAATGGCCGCATACAATAATGTGTTTCACTTTCAGATGTTCTACAGCATATTGAATAACCGCTGTGGAACTCATATCTAAAGTATTGACAACATTGGCAATGTTTCTATGAACAAAAACTTCGCCCGGCTTTGCTCCCATCAATTCTTCTGCTGTAGCTCTGCTGTCCGAACATCCGATATACAGGAATTCAGGATTCTGAGTTTTAGCAAGTTCCTTGAAGAAATTCGGGTCTTCAGATACTTTGGATTCTACCCATTTTTTGTTGTTTTCAAAAATAACCTCGTACGATTGTGACATAATTTTAAATTTAAAAAGTTTATAATTATTTATTTCGTTTAAATTATTTCCAAAATCAATAGACTAAATCAATAATTGTACAAAAATATACTTTTTGTTAAAAATTCAATCACTTTTAACAAAGTTTAATATTAAAATATGCTTAAAATCATATCCGATATTCCGATATACTTTGCTTTGCAGCCATAAGGCTTTATATATGGTAATCCAAACGTCTAAAAACTAGGATAAAATTACGAAGTATAAATTAAAATTCAGGATTTGTGAATTAAAATATTCTTAATTTATTAGTGTGAAAATAGAGATTCTAAAAAGTCAGCGTATTACTATGGACTCACTTGCTTCTTGATTGTTTAAAAGATAAGTGGTTTTATTGTAGTGATTTAAAATGTGTTTCACGTTTTATTTTGGAACAGATGAAGCTTTTATAATCCTCATTTTTGCATAAAAATTGAATCAGATCGCTATGAAAAAATTATTATTCGTAATCATGGGTGTGCTAGCATTGCTGATCGGGGCTTATCCTCTTATTTATGCTTTTGTAGAGCATAAGCATACTTTTTTAGGATCCAAATCTCCCGAAGTACTCCATCATATCGTTTGGAAAACAGCATTTTTTGCCCATATTATTTTCGGGGGGCTGGCACTTTTTATCGGTTGGCGCCAGTTTGGAAGTTCATTCCGGAATAAATATATAAAGACTCACAGGAAAATCGGAATCATCTACATAATAGCCGTCATTATAAGTTCGGTTTCTGCTGTTTATATGGGGTTTTATGCCAATGGAGGAACGGTGTCCGCAATGGGATTTATCTGTTTAGGGTGTATTTGGCTCATGACAACTCTTGCTGCTGTTGACCAGATCAGAAAAGGAAATGTCATAATGCATAAGCAGTTCATGATTTACAGTTATGCCTGTACTTTTGCTGCAGTAGCACTGAGATTGTGGTATCCTTTGCTAACCTATATGACAGGTGATCGTGATCAATCTTATATTGCTGTTGCCTGGTTGTGCTGGGTTCCTAATCTATTGATTGCTTATTATATCAATAAAAGAATAGCTGTGGTATAATCTTTCATTTCCAAGAGAAATTGTATTCTACTCCGGCAGCTTTCCATACTCCATGCTCTTCATTTCTAAGTTTAAATATTTATTTTCTTCACTTTTATAATGCTGAGGAGGTTCAAGCCCCATATATTTCATAATCAGAGGATAGATATAAGTTGTTTGGGTTTGCTTGGTTTCATGTCCCGTGATTCTGTAAGCTGAAGGAACTTTATCACCATACCATATGAAAAATGGCACCTGGGTAGATTCTTTAGAGTCTACATGCAATAATTTGTCCCCCTGTATTTTGAGTCCATGATCTGATGCATAAATGACCACCGAATTGGTGTTTTTCAGGGTTCGGAAAATATTATTGAAGACATAATCTGTGTATTTAATGGAGCTGTCATAGCAGTTTAGATCCCCGGAATTCCAGTGGGAAGGAAGTCTGTTGCATGGGTTGGGATGGCTTCCCATGATATGAAGAACTACAAATTTATCTCCCTTCTTCTGAACCACCTTCTTCAGTTCAGGAACAATCACTTCATCATAGCCATTTACCCATTTTTTATTTTCAGACAGCGAAGCAATGGCTGTTATTCCTCTTGCGCTCGCCTGTGTGCTGAGCCAGAAAGAATTGTATCCGGTTTGGTTAGCCAGATTGATGATATTGTTAGATAGCTTGTCATAACGGTATCTGAACTCATCCGGATGAATGCTGGACAGCATTAAAGGAACGCTCAGATTGGTAATTCCTGCAGGAGAAACGGCATTGTCGAAAATCATCATATTTCCGGCCTGCTCATCCGTAAAAGGAGTCGTTTTCTTTTCGTAGCCGTATAATGACATGTTTTGTTTTCTCTCGGATTCTCCGATGATCAGAATTACATTTTCTATTCCTGGCTGTATTTTTTTGATGTTGAAAACCGGAATATTCTTTTTTATTTCGTTAATGTCTCTTTGTATGTTCAATGCGGTATTGAAATCGGATAAATGATAATAAACATTCTTGATCATCTTACCTCCTCCTTTATTGCTTACATAGGTATGTTTAAGGTGGTATCCGAATGGTAAAATAAGCCACAGTAATGCAATAATGATAAATTTCGCATCAATCTTGACCACATTTTTTTTAAGGTAATTCACAGAGTACAGTACCATTCCCAGAAAGACGAAAAACAAAATGCCAGGAAGAATAAACATATAAGACATGCTCATGGCTTCATCAGCATTAGACTCAAGAATACTGATCGCCATTCCTACATTAAATCCGGAATGGTAGATAAGAAAACAAGATACTGATATCAGAAAGTTTATGCTTAAAAATAAACAGAGAATAACAGCAATTATAGATGTGTACTTATTTTTAAAAAGAAGCGCATTGAATACAAGAAAAGAACAAAACATAATTCCATACTCAAAAATATTCCGGATACTATCCAATTTTTCAGATTCAAACAAATTATCAAAGATATAAGGGAATGAAATCAAAAAACCTGCTAGGTATATGATAATGAGAAGAATTGGAACTATTTTTTTGAACATGGTTGTATTATATGTTTTCGGGGCTGTTAAGATCATTTTGTAATCATCTTTCTTAAAAGTCTTCCGGGTAAGAGCCTGCTGAATATCAGAATCCTGTGTTGAACGAGAAGAATTAATACCAGGTAATAATTCTTAAGGATTAAAGATATTGTATCAACTCAAAAAGAAACTTTTGAAAGATAATTTGTTACAGTTACATGGCGGAGAGTACTTTTACCCGCTTAGATTTTCAATACTAGTAGAAAATGTAACTATAGAGTTGATAATGCAGATAAAGAATGGAAATAAGGAGGGTGTATTTCTTTCATCAAAAACTATTTTTTTAATTAATAATAAGCTTGGGTTGTGTTTTTAATATTAAGCGATTTTTTTCAGAACAAGAAAACATTGAAGAATTGATGTCATCAGGATTATAAAAAATGATATTTTATAAAACGGGATAATTGTATCATTATTTCAAAATCAAACAATGCCTTTTTACAAATGTACACGAAATTACCGATAAATGCAAGTAGAATTTTTACTATAACTGCTGGAATTACTACACTTTACGGTTGATATAATCCATTGTGGCGTTGGGAGTAGGGATAATTTTTGCCGGGTTTCCTATAACAACAGAATTGGGGGGAACATCAAAGTTGACATAAGAATTAGGAACAATCAGTACATTGTTTCCGATTGTAATAGCCCCTACAATAACGGCATTGGTACCTATCCAGACTTCATCACCAATGATGGGAGAGCCTTCATTTTTTCCCCGGTTTTGCTGGCCAATGGTAACTCCCTGTGCGATATTACAGTTTTTTCCAATGACTGTTTTCGGGTTGATGACAAGACTTCCCCAGTGCCCCAGATAAAAACCTTCCCCAATCCGGGTTTCAGGATAAATCTGAAATCCATATTTGATTTGATAATGTCTTAATACAATTCTCCAGAAGGTACTCAGAACAGGTTTCTTCTGATACCTCTGAGCCATCCTTAAGATGTACATAAAATGGAGATTGGGATTAATACACTTTTTCCAGATTTCAAACTTTGAAAGCCATTTTCCACTTTCCCGGTAAAAGTCTTTTTGAATGATAGAATAATCAGCCATGTTCGATGTTTTTATACTTCATCAATTATTTTCTGAAGATGCTCCACAGATTTTTCCAAAACAAACGGGAGTTCTGTTGCTGAAATCTGTTTTTTGTATTCTTCAGTTATATTTTTATCAGTAAGAAACTTTTTCATTCCTTCATAGATTCCCTCTTCAGAATTTGCGGTAATATTACCCAGTTTTCCGTCCTGCAGCAAATCTCTGATTCCGGAAATATCCGTTGCGGAAATAGGTTTGTTGAGAATCAGTGCTTCCGCTATGATGGTAGGGAACCCCTCATGCCTTGACGACATGATATAGAAATCCGCCTTTTTCATATAAGGATATGGATTACTGCTGAAGCCCAGCATTTTTGCAGTATCCTGAAGCCCAAGTGTATTGAGCTGATCCTGAGTTTTCTGAAAATCATAACCGTCGCCAATGATCAAAAGCTGATGCTTCAATCCTTCATCAATCAGTTTTTTATGAACAGTCAGCAATCTGTCATATCCTTTCTGGGGATATACGGTTCCTACCGTTACAAAAGTAGGAAGATCAATGCTGAAAGGATAGTCGTTGATTTCAATATCTGCCTTTCGTAAGGTGTCATTCTTGTCAATGGGATTAAAAATCTTGATCACAGAAGCTTTTTCCGCCTCATTTTTAGCCAGATTATGCATTCCTTCCTGCAGTTTGTTGGAAATAACGAGGATTCTGTCAAACTTGAAAAACTGTCTGATAACTTCCGGAGTGTATTCTTTCAAATTGAAAATATCATTCTGCACCCAGATAATTTTTTTGGAATCTTTTTGAGGGCTGGACAGTATTTCCTGATGCATTGCATGAATAGCTGCAATCTCTACGTCGTATTTTTTATTTTTTAAAACAAATTTATAAAGGAGAGAAGGGAACCAAAGAAACATTTTCTGATAAAGAACCCTGTAAGCTTTCACAGGAATATCCTGCGGCCTGTTGGTGGTTATCATTTCTCCTTTTGTTAAATAGTATAAAGTCACCCATGACGGAACCTCTTTAATGTATAACCCTGAATAGAGATTAACCAAAAGGTCTACTTCATATTTATCGGAAGGAAGGTTTTTCAAAAAGTTGATTAATACTTTTTCTGCACCGCCATGACGTAATGAACCTATACGAATGAGGAGTTTTTTCTTTTTCAATTTGTTTCTTTTATGATTTTTACAAGACTAAATTTATTTAATTTTTCTTGCTTTTTTATACTTGTGAGGAAGATTTTCTTTGATATAGGCATCCAGCTTTTTTCTGTCTTTCTCCAATTCACGGGGATATTGAGGATTGTTTTTAAGGACAATATCACCATAATCTTCAATGGTGCAGAGAAATTGCGCCGGGTTTCCGATAAAAACAGTGTTGTCGGGCATAGATTGTGACAATACCGAGTTGGCTCCCAGAATACAGTTGTTTCCAATCTGCACATCCTGCATAATCACACAGTTGAGACCAATCGTACAATTGTTTCCTATTTTTATTCTCCCAAGAATTCTGGCATCTTCATATCCGGGAAGTCTTCTCAGCAGCGTAGTGGTTCCACCGTGATTCACAAACCTTACATCTCCTGCAATATTCACATTGTCAC
Source organism: Chryseobacterium sp. (assembly GCA_030146295.1). Classification (GTDB taxonomy): domain Bacteria; phylum Bacteroidota; class Bacteroidia; order Flavobacteriales; family Weeksellaceae; genus Chryseobacterium. Next base: position 814 of record JASLCD010000258.1, on the reverse strand, counting down.
CAATTTCGATAAGGTAAGGTTCGGTTCCAAAATACACTTTATCGGGCATATTGAAGTTTTTACCTACCTTCATCCCTCTATATTTAGCCGCTTCAAGGCTGGCTCTGTTCAAAAAAGAATGATAGAGAGAGTCTATTTTTAATAGGATTCTGAATATAAAAATCATCACAAGTGTAAATTTGTTTTCGTTACTTTTGCAAAGAAAGAGAATTTATTAATATGATGAAAATTTCAAAAATAGAATATTATCTTCCTCAGCAGGTACTTACCAATGAAGACCTGGAAAGAGAGTTCCCGGAGTGGAGTTCCGAAAGAATTCAGGAGAAAGTAGGCATCAGCCAGCGTCATATTTCTTCCGATAACGAAACGGTGCTGGATATGGCCGTACAGTCTTCAGAAAAGATTTTTGAAAACTACGACAGAAACAAAGTAGATTTTATTCTGTTCTGTACACAAAGCCCAGAATATTTCCTTCCTACAACGGCCTGTATTTTGCAGGACAGATTAGGGCTCAGGAAAAATATCGGAGCCATTGATTTTAACCTTGGATGCTCAGGTTTTGTTTATGGGTTGGCCTTTGCCAAAGGCTTGATAGCCGCTGGAATTGCTCAAAGTATTCTTTTGGTCACTTCAGAAACGTATACCAAACATATTCATCCTGATGATAAAGGAAACCGAAGCATATTCGGGGATGCATCCGCTTCGGTAATTGTTGAAAAGACAGAAGGCAGAAATGATTATCAGTTCTGTTTAGGGACAGACGGAAGCGGCGCAGAGAATCTTATCGTAAAGAAGGGAGCTTTCAAAAAAGATT
>JASLCD010000344.1 GCA_030146295.1 Chryseobacterium sp. | reverse complement strand
GTCGGATTGTGGTTCCGAAGGTCGGGGGTTCGAGACCCCTCATTCACCCAAAGAAAGTACACTTTTTAAAGTGTACTTTTTTATTTTATAGCTGTTTCAAAAAATACAGATACTTCTTTTTTTATATTCTTTCCAAAATCTTTTCTCCGCCAAACATATATAATTCTTAAGCCGGTGTACAAAAATGGTTCTTAATAAGTTCTTTAAAATAAATTTAAAGATTCCTATTGAAACATTTATATTTGTTTAATCTGAATCACGGGAAGAAATTCTCTTTGAAACTATACCAAATCAAAACTATTAATATGAAAAAACTCTTTATTATTGCTATTGGGCTCTTCTCCATGTTATCTTACTCCCAATCAAATTCTCAATCTTATTTTAAACGCCTGTTTGATACCAGGGGACTCGACCAGTGGAATGGTAATTCTACAAGTTCAGACCAGCTTGAATTTGCCTGGGGAGTTCCTGCTCATATGGAAGCATTGGTTCTCATGTATGAAAAAACACATGATCCAAAATATGCTAATACCTTGATCAAGTGTATTGGAAATACAATTGATAGAAGGGACGATCTGAGGGATCAGGTGCAGGGGTTAAGTAAAATCTACGATTACCGGGGATATTCAGGACCTACCTGGTCTACTAACCACTACAATGCAACAATGGATTCAGGCTTGCCTTATTCTCATCTGGTACATAGTGCTAATATTACATATCCTATGGCTAAGTTCGCGGCAATAGTTAAGAATGACACTGCTATTCAAAATTTAGTATATAATTCAACTGGCCGTTATGCAGGTCAAAATTATATGACAATTGCTGCTGATCTTGTACAAAAAGTAAAAGAAACACTTGATTATCATGGTGATCAATGGCACTTGGAGCCTGGTCCTAGCACCAGCGCTAGTATAGGTTACTATAAAGAACGGAATGATAATCCACCCGTAAATTTTGCAGATGAAATCTTACCTTTTAACATGCAAAGTTCTGTTGGAAGGGTGCTAGTGCAGATGTACAGAGCAACGGATGAGAATGATTATCTTGTCCAGCTCAATCAAATCGCTAATTTTATAAAAGCAAATACCCAACTTAATGCCACTTTGGGATCAAATGTCTGGACCTATTGGAAACACGATGACTTACGTGAAGATATTTCCCACGCTGATTTGACAGCTGCGTTTCCTTATGAATGTAATAAGTACGGTATTTCAATTAATGGGAGCCTTATTTATACCACTGCAGATATAAATGCGTATACTAAAACGTTGACAAAAGATATTTATATCTCTCCTTTGCATATAAAAAATGGGGTTAATTATAATGGAGAGAATTGGAATATCAAGTATAATATTAATACCTCTGATCCTACTTTAACTCCTCGATATGGAACTTATACGGCATATTTATGGTTGTATTTATCTCAATATGATGATAAAACGTTATATCAGATAGTTTCTGATTTACAGGCTGCCAAGAATTATTATAGTCACATAACTGTATTTGATTCGTCTATCACCTGGGCACTTTTATCAAATTTTGAAAATTTAATTGTACCTGTTAATACGGATCATGAGTATGGTGAAGATTCAGACTGGAGAGGAGTTGCCAGCGGTAATTTTGATGGAGACAGCGATGATGAATTTGTTGTCTTAAGAAATTTTGATGGATTGATGCAGACTTTGGAGCCCCATGATAGAGCATTTCAACAAGTTACCAGCAGTAAAGTATTGGGAGCTTCATATAACTGGAAAGGATTAGCCGCCGGTGATTTTTTTGGCGATAATAAAAGTGAAATGATAGCTTTAAGTGATCATGCAGATGCCGACAAAAATGGTTTGTATGTTTTAAAAGTTGAAAACGGCAATATTGTTGAGCATACAAAGTATACAGGCTGGGGAGCACAGTCAGAATGGGTGGGCGTTACTGCCGGAAACTTTATCAGTGGCGGAAAGGATGATGTGATTACAGTAAGAAATTTCAATAAAGAAGTCAGGGTGTATAAATTTGTTGGCACAGATATACAATCAGTCTATTTAAATACACTTAATCTGCCTGCGAATTCTAAAATCAAAGCAGTTGCATCAGGTGATCTTGATAAAGATGGTAAAGATGAAATCGTGCTGCTTGTTGATGCAGACGATAATAATTTAATGCATAATGGTCTCCATGTTTACCGTGTCAATGACAGTGGCGTTCTCACAAAAATCACCGAATTTACAAACTGGGGCTCAGCTTCAGACTGGAAAGGTTTGGCTGTTGGAGACATTGATGCTGATGGTGCTGCTGAAATTATTGCTCACAGAAACTTTGATGGCGATTATAAATTATTTAAATTGAATGGAAATACTTTATTCGGTGTTACCTCTGAAAAGTTTCCGCTTCCGCAGACCCAAAATAATATAATGTGTTTCGGAAATTTTGATCCGAGTACTAAGAATGAAGAATTGGTTACTCTCAGAAAAGACGGAGGTATTGTTATGTTTTCTGCTGCGCAGGTTACAAACAGTGCGAATAGCATGATCAACAGAAGTGCAGATCCTTGTAAAAACGGATTGCCAGCCGAGCTATTCAGTTTCCTGAAATCGGAATCTGATAAGAACGAATTAAAAGAAATGATATCTGTAAGATAATTGGAGAATCAGTGATGACGAATTTAAAATATAATTATTCGTCATCATTATCAATAGAAACGGGCTTTAGACCGTTTTTTTATATATAACTAGCCAATGGCTTTAGCCAAACCCTATTATGATATGTATTGTGACAATAAAATCCTGAGTAGACTCCCTGATGATAGAGCATAAAAAAAGCATCTTTTTCAGATGCTTGTGTTTTTAGATATTCTTTTTTTAAACTTCGTCGTCAGAATCAATGGTGAATGATTTGCTTTTGAAGTCTTTATCATGTTTTTCTGAAATTACATCCTCACCCTTTTCATTAATGATGAAATCTGTGGACTCATTAAACATCTCCTG
>JASLCD010000339.1 GCA_030146295.1 Chryseobacterium sp. | reverse complement strand
ACAGATGAGGAATGTGAGTTTGAAATAGTATCTTTGTACTAATGAAATTCTTTAATTCCAGCACAAACTTTGAGTCAGTTCTTAAAAAATATTTTTCTTTTAAGAATGAAACCCTTTCTTTAGAACCCTTTGCAGAGTTTTTAGAGAGTGTCAAAGAGACAGACTTTACAGATGTGCTCAATTTTTTCAGAAGCAATCCTAATTTTGTCGAGAACTTCAAACATTATATTCACAATATTTTTAAAGAAAGACCATTCAATCTTTCGCTGACGGAAGCTAATATTCTTTCTGAAAATGCCTTTTTTCCGGAGCTTAAAAAAAGAATTCTGAACAAGGTATTACCACCCGTTGAAAACGAAAAGACGGTATGGTATATGATTGATAATGTAAGTCTGAGACCGAAGAAAGATTTAGCCTATCTGCATAATCTTCCTGAAAATGAGATTGATGAGTTTCTAAAACTGCTGGGAGCTTCAGATTTTATTCTGAAACCGAATGTGAAAAAAGAACTTATTTTCTCTATGAATATTCTTTCCTGGAGAGTTACGGGGATGGCTATGGAGGTGGAAGTGGTGAGAATGGCCCCTCAGTACAGGAATTTGGACAATCCTTTTCTTGCCCTTCAGAATGAGCTGGAAACATTAGCAGAAGATCTGGTAAAAGATCCACAGTTACAGCTGCATTCCAAAGACAGCAGGTATAAGCAGATAAAAATCTATGCAGAGCAATGCCTGGAGTTTGTGAATATTGCTTTTAAAAACTCGGCCAAATATGGTATTTCTGGAAAGATTAACCAATCCCTGCTTAAGATCCGCCAGCAGACTGAACGGATTTATGATATCGTACAGTTATTGGTCATTGATACCGATGAAGATGCTCTGATAAAATCTAAGCAGCTGATCTTTAATATTCTGAGCTATAAATCTCATAAAAATAATATTTCTGATCTCATCAACGATAGTACAAGGCTGATTTCTCACCTTATTACCAACCATACCGCAGAAACAGGTACTCATTATATTACCTCTACCCGAAAGGAATATATGACAATGTTCTACAAGGCAAGTGGTGGTGGGATCATTGTAGGGGCGCTGTGTGTGCTGAAAATGCTGTATGGGTATATTCCGGGAAGTGATTTTTCACACGCTTTTCTGTATTCGATGAACTACGCGATGGGATTTGTGATGATCTATCTGATGGGGTTTACGCTGGCTACCAAACAGCCGGCGATGACTGCCGCTACCATGACAAAAGTATTATCTGAAGAGGGAAATGCCCAACGGAATAATACTGAATTTGCCCATTTGGTCTCCAAATTATTCCGAAGTCAGTTCATTGCTTTTGTAGGTAATGTATTACTTGCCTTTCCGATAGCGCTTGCTATTATTTATGGGCTGGATGTATTTTTCTCACAAAATCTGGCAGTAGAAAGATCGGATAAATTACTGAAAGACCTTGATCCTTTTAAATCAAAAGCGATTCTCCATGCAAGTATTGCCGGGTTTTATCTTTTTATTTCAGGGATTATTTCGGGAAATATCGGAAACAATTCGGTATTCTATCAGATTCCGGAAAGAATTGCCAAAAACCTTCCGATCAGAAGCTTTTTTGGGAAGAAATTTGCTAAAGGACTTTCAAAATATTATGCTAAAAACTGGCCTGGAATTGTTTCCAACTTTTGGTTCGGGGTGTTCCTTGGGGCAACTGCTCCGGTAGGAATGTTTTTCGGACTGGATCTGGATATCAGACACATCACCTTTGCAGCCGGTAACTTTGCTTTAGGGTTATATGGAAAAGATTTCTCTGTAGATTCTTATACATTCTGGATGTCTTTTGTAACGGTTTTCCTGATAGGTTTCTTCAACTTCCTGGTAAGTTTCAGCTTATCCATGTTCCTGGCATTCCGATCCAGAAAGATGAACTTCGGACAGGTAAGTGAGATCTATAAAGAAATCTTCAGGTATTTTATGAAGCATCCATTGAAATTCTTCCTGCCATTAAGCTCCGGACTGGATAAAAAAGCAGATGACCTTATGAGCAGTACCATTTCCAATAAATCTGAAGAACATTAATAAAAATAAAAAATGCTACCCAAGGGTAGCATTTTTCTATACCTAAACTTCTTAAAGACAAATAGGAAGTAATGGGCATTTTGTTGGTAGAGTGGTCCAATAGGCACATTCATTTTCATTAGCACAGCTTACAGCACAGCAGATCTGTCCTACGCCTCCTCCCTGTATTGTTTTTAAAGTTTTTCTTGTCAGCTTTTTTGATGCAATTGATTTTTTCATAATATTAATTTTTTTGAATGATAAATATATCAATTAATATTGAATTATGTAATTTCTATTTTTAAAGTATCTCAAAAATTTATAAAATTTGTAAATCCTTAAATTTATCTGCCCCAAATTTATCCTGGAATTTCTTAAGATAAAAGCTTTTACGCATCGTGAAATCATGCTTTAACAGCGGAGAATCAATTTTAATAATAATACATTCCTTCTCAATATTGACACTTCTTATTTCATTAAACAGGCTTTCATCAAGATAATCCTCAAGAAAATCTTTAATGTCAAAAGCAACAAGCTTATCTTCAAAACCATAAATTCTGGCAAAAGATTTTACCAGTTCAGAGGATTGATATTCACGTTTTTTCTTCTTCATTATCTTTGGTTAAACTGTGTTTGTAGTCCTTTGTCCTTAAAATATTTCTCAAGTTTTGTGTAGAAGCTGCTACACATACCATTTATTTCTGTTGCATTTTCAGATAAAGATTCCATTCTATGACATTCAAAACAAATTTCAAGAAAATCAAACACGTTATCATTCTCGTCGTAAAAAAGAATTGCATTTCTGGGAAAGAAACACATACTTACTTCACGATTATTGCCTGAAAATTTTCCACAGGTATTAAAAAGCAATTTCGATAATTGTAGAGTTTCAGGTATATTTAATGTTTTTGATTCCTTAATTTCTTTAAAATTGCCTTTTGAAATAGTCTCTGTTAATTTAATAGGTTTTTTTAAATTATCATAATAATCTTTAAGCTGAATAGAGTCTAATTTTATATTGGGTGGAGGTGGTGTAAGTGCAAATTCTCCTCGGAAATCTGTATTGTAAGAAATGATTTTTACTTTGGTAGCTTTGCCTAATGGAAAGGTTTTTAATATTTCAGCTGTAGAATACTTTTTCTGCCCCGAGAGGAGAAATGAGAGTAACATTAAAATTATTGAAAAAAAGTGTTTCATCATATCTCAAAAATTATACTTTCTTCATTGATTTTCTTTACCACACTTTCCGTACGCTCTCTGTGAGTATCTGTAATGAAAATCTGTCCGAAACTTTCTTTATTCACCAGTTCAATCAATTGAGAAACTCTCGTATCATCAAGCTTATCAAAAATATCATCCAGTAAAAGAATAGGTGTCTTTTTGGTGAGTTCTTTCACCAGACTCATCTGAGCCAGTTTTAAAGAAATAAGAAATGACTTTTGCTGACCCTGGGAACCTATTTTTTTGATTAAGACATGATCCATTTCAAAAAGAAGATCATCCTTATGAATTCCTTTTGAAGTGTAAGTAAGCATACGGTCTCTTTCGATGCTTTCTGTTAAAAGATTTTCAAAAGAATTTTCCAGCAAATGAGACTCGTAAATAACAGATACGGCTTCTTTTCCGCCGGAAATAATCTCATAGAAATTCTGAACAATAGGATTGAGCTGCTCTACAAACTCTTTTCTTTTGTTAAAGATTTTGGTCCCGGATCTGGTAATTGGGTCGTCATAGATTTCCAGAGAATCTTTATCCCATGTTCTGTTTTTTGCAAAATATTTCAGTAAGGCATTTCGCTGCTGAATGGTCTTTTGATATTGGATGAGGTCAAAAAGATATTCCGAATCCGTTTGAGAGATCATAGAATCCAGAAACTTTCGTCTGCTTTCCCCGGAATCTGAAATGAGATTGGAGTCATAGGGAGAAATCATAACACTCGGAAGATAACCGATATGATCTGCAAGCCTGTCATAGCTTTTATCATTTTTCCTGATTACCTTTTTAGCTTCTTTGGGCTGGGTAATTCTGATGATATCTTCACTGTCCTCATTCAGAATTTCAGCATCAATGGTAAAAAAATCTTCTTCTGTTTTGATATTGTTGAGATCCGTATTTCCTAAAAAACTTTTTCCTACAGATAAATAATGCAGAGCATCCAGAATATTGGTCTTTCCCACACCGTTATTACCCACAAAACAATTGATCTGTGGAGAGAATTCAAATTTTTTCTCAGAGTGGTTTTTGAAATTGTAGAGGGAAAGCTTTTTGATAATCATTCGTCAAAAATACTCCATTATTAGTAAAAATAAAAAGGGAAGTGCCGAACAAGTTTCCACCCCGAATGAGTAATACGTGTCATCTCTTTTATTTTCAGAGAAATAGATGAAAATATAAGTTATAATGCTTGCCATAAAAAAAGCCAGAGCATACCGTAATTCAAGATAGAAAATCGAGATCATGCTGCTGATAAAAACAAGTGCATAAGCAATGTATTTGGTATTCTGCACACCTATCAGCATAGGAAAGGTCTTTACCGTGTCGCTATTCATATCCCGGATATCAAAAGGAAGTACAAGAGCGGTAATAAAGAAAAAGCTGATCAGAAAAATAGGGATGCTGAACTCGGGAAGAGTGAGCCAGCAGTTGACAAGCGCCCATACCAATCCTACATAAAAAACTTTCAGTAAAGGGATTTTCCGGATATAAACATCAAGAAAAAAGCTGTTGTAAAGAAGCCCCAGTACTACAATAATGAACCATTTTAAAAGCCTGATTTCATTATGATTATGAATGATTAAAAAGGCGCATACAATCCCGGCTATTGCATTTACAACCACTATTTTGAAAAAATGTCTGGTGTATTGATATTTAGTATACAGATAACCACTGAAATAAGTGATAAAAATCAGCAGAACAGTAGGGAAACGGAATGTGTTTTGCTCTTTCATGAAAAATACTGCAAAAAGAGTTCCCGTAAGAGAGACATAAACTTGGCTGTCTATGACGGTTTTTTTCAGTATTTTTAAAATGTTCATTTCTCAAAATTAATATATATGAAAAGATTTTCCAAGATTTTTATGCTTTTGCTTGTCATGCTGAGCTTTTCAACGGTATCCGCACAGAAATATTACGATACCCAATGGAAAAAAATTGCTGAAAACAGTACGAAAGGAGCCTATAAATCTAATCTTCCCATTATTTTAGACCTACAAAAACAAGCCATGAAAGAAAATAATGCTCAACAGCTGATCCGTTCTCTGAAAGCGGAGTTCAGTATTGTAAACCAAACTGTGGATGATGACCAGAACGATTCTGTTTCCCGGTTTTTTAAAAAGCTTAAAGATGCAGAAGGAAAACTGAGCGGAGATGGCAAATTGGTATACAAAGTTTTACTGAATGGTTTTTTCATGGATCATTACAACCAGAACTCCTGGAAAATAAACGGAAGAACCAATATCAACTCTCAGGATGTTGCACAAATTGAAACCTGGAGTAAACTTGATTTTAAAAACTATCTGACAAAAAGCTTCAGTGAACTTGATCAGGAAAAACCGGAAATGAAAAAGATTGCGTTGGAAAAGTATAAGAATCTATTTTCCGGAACCAGTGATATCGCTTATTTTCCCACATTGTCTGATTGGTATGCAATAAAGAAAGTAGAGTTTTTATCTGAAAACAATATTTTCACAAAAAATGAACTGACAGCAAACCGTACCACGATTAATACAATTTATGATGAACTGATTGCACAGAATACCGGAAATGCAAAGCTGTACTTCATGAAAGAAAAGATTACTGAGAACTGTAACTTCAATCAATGTAAAGATAAGCTTCAACAGCTTCAGAATTTGTTGAGGTCTGACGTAGAAGGAGATTATAAAGTGATGATCATGGGTGATATCATGGATGAGCTTACTGGGCAGAAGAAACCTAAAGAAGCTATTGCATTGGCTGCGCAGGCTAAAAGTGAATATCCGAAATCTCCATTCATTGAGAATATCAAAAGTAAGGAAGCACAAATTGTAAACCCGTACCTGACACTCAAGTATGAATCTCAGACTCAGAATAATCTGCCCATCCATTTTGTTGCACAATATCAGAATGTGTCAGAATTTACCCTGAATATTTATGAAGTAAAAGATGATTTTACATCGCTGCTTCAATATATTCAGAACTCTTATTCCGATACTTTCGGAAAACTGAAAAAGAATCTGGTAAGAAAAGAAACATTCCAGCTTCCCGATCCGAAGGATTATCAGAACCATAGAACTTCTTTGGAAGTGAAACCGCTTCCTTCAGGCATATATGTAGCAGAATTTACAGTGGCCGGAGCTGACATGAAAGATTCGGATTCCAGACAGAATTTTTACTTTCTGGTATCCGGAAACAAAATTATTTATCAGTCTAAAACAGACAGGAAACCTCTTTCTGATGAGTTGAAACTGGTGAATAGTGAAACTGGTAAACCGATGATGAATGAAGGACTTAGATTTTACGAATTTGTATCCAATAAAACGTTAAATAAAATTGAAGGAACAACCAACGGTAACGGAGTATTCAAATTCCCAGCAACAGAAAGCAAAGATTATTACAGAACTTTCCTGATTCAACAGCCGAAGACCAATGATTTCCAGATCATGCAGGTGTATGGTAACAGAGGAGCTGCTCAGGATTATAATCCTAATAAACAGACCCGTTCAGCGGCTCAGATTTTCATAGACAGAGGGATTTACCGTCCGGGACAGACGGTGTATTTCAAGGTGATTAATACAAGAATCGATAAAGAAGTTGAATCTGTTCTTTCAGGATTCAAACAGAAAATTACTTTACTGAATGCCAATAACGAGGAGGTTTCTTCTCAGGAGCTGGCTACTAATGAGTTTGGTTCTTATCATGGCAGCTTCATTCTTCCAAAAGGAAAACTGAATGGAAATTTCTCTTTGAGAGTAGACGGAGAAAGCCCGGGATATAAAAACTTCAGAGTAGAAGAATACAAAAGACCGAAGTTTGAAGTCACCTTTGAACCTGTGAAAGAGGAATATAAATACGGGCAGACGATAGAGTTGAAGGGGAAAGCAGTAATGTTCTCCGGTGTTGCCCTGAACAATACTACAGTAAGCTATGAAATAAAGAAACAGAATATCAGATGGAGATATTTCAGCTGGTATCCACAGGACAGCGATAATGAAAACTCAATGCTGGGTGAAGCAAAAACCAATGAAAAAGGAGAGTTTACCATTCGTCTGGAACTTAAAAAAGATGAGAAGCTGGAAGGTATACAGATTGATAACTATGCCATCAATGCATCCGTTACAGACATCAATGGGGAAACACAGACAGCAAATACCCAATTGAAAGTAGCTTCAGTTTCTCATTACATTCAGGCAGAAAATATCAGCGACACTTTTGCAGATGAAAATGTAAAACTGAAGGTGGAAACCAAAAATTATAATGAACAGCATCTTAAAAAACCATATCAGGTTAAATTATCGAAACTGACGGCTCCGGACAGGATTTTCAGAGATAATTTTAAATCTGATGTGCAGAATCTTCCAAAGTATTCAAAAGAAGAATTCATCAGCAAATTTCCACATGATCTGTTTGATAAAAATGATGAAATCAAAAACTGGAAAACGGAAAAAGTATTGGTTGAAAGACAACAGCAGCCGTCCTCTGACAATGCTCAGCAAACAACAACCCTTGATTTAGGAAAACTGGATGCTGGCGATTATCAGTTGGAGCTTTTCAATATTGAAGGGAAAGACACGATAAAAACCGCTCAGTATTTCAGTGTTTGGGATAAAAACTCTTTAAAACCAACTCAAAAAACGTTTCTGACTGTTATCGCTCCGAAAGAAGAATTATCAAGAGGAGAAAAAGCTAAAGTATATGTTTTTTCAGCAGTTCCTGATGCATTGGTGAATGTTTTTGTACAGGATGGTTCCGGAAAAACGGTTTCAGAAGTTCATCAGATCAAAAATGGAATATTAGAATATACGATTGAAATTCCTAAAGAAAAAAGTGTATCCACACTGAATCTGCAGTTTCAGCTTGTAGCATTTAATGATGTGAGAACAGAGTCTGCCGCTTTAAATATAAAAGACACCGAAAAACCTTTAAAAATTGAAACAGTAACTTTCAGAGATAAGCTGGAACCGAATTCTAAAGAAAAATGGACAGTAAAAGTGCTGGGAAATGATAAAGAAAAAATCAATGCTGAGGTATTGGCCAATATGTATGATATGTCTCTGGATCAGTTTGCAGCAAATAGCTATAGCTGGAGGAAACTGTACACACCCTTTGTGATTGTTACTTCATATGGCATCAACAATTACCTGCAACAGCAAAATTATCAGAAAAGATTGAGATATTTTGAAGACAGATATGTACAAGTTCCGCAGTTTAACTGGTTTGATGGTGATTATTATTCAATATCCAGGGAAATTACTGTAGGATATAGCAATCAGGAAGGAGTGAAAGCTCCGGCTTATGCACCACCGCCATCGCCAATTGCTGGGCAGGCAATGGGAATAAGGAGAAAAGCGATCGCAGAAAATAAAATAGAAGTTATTCAGAATGTAGTTCCCGAACCTTTAAAGGCTCCAAAGATGGAAGCAGATGCAGACGGTGTTTTAGATCATGATGATGTAGCTCAAGAACTTGATAAAGTAGCTGTACGTAAGAATCTGAATGAAACTGCTTTCTTCTATCCTGACCTGAAAACTGATGCCGAAGGAAATGTAAACTTCGAGTTCACATCTCCGGAAGCACTGACAAAATGGAAACTGATGTTCCTTGCCCATACAAAAGATGCAAGAGCAGCCACATTAGAAAAAGAAGTGGTAACACAGAAAGAATTCTCAGTAACTCCAAATTATCCGAGATTCCTGAGAGAAGGGGATGAATTAAATCTGCAGTCAAAACTTTCAAACCTTACCGATAAAAAACTGAACGGTTCAGCAGAGTTACAAATTCTGGATGCCTTTACCAATGAAAATATTTCTTCGAAATTCGGGATTATTTCAGGAGTACAAAACTTTAGTTTGAATGAAAACGGAAGCAACGCCTTGACATGGAAATTAAAAGTTCCGGACAATGTGTCTTCAATTATTTTCAAAGTGGTTGCTAAAGCGGGAGCGTATTCTGATGGAGAACAACAGGCGGTAGCCGTATTACCCAATAGAATGCTGGTGACAGACGCAGTTCCGGTTTTTGTGAAAGAAGGAGAAACCAAAACATTTGTTCTGGATAATCTTAAAAACAATACATCCACAACAGCTTCTAATGTTTCCAATACTTTAGAATTGACAACCAATCCGATCTGGGAGATTATGTTTGCGCTTCCAAGTCTGAAGAATGATCAGAATAATTCTGCGGATGTGATCTTTAACAAATGGTTTGCAGATGTGCTGGCTTCAGAAGTATTCAAAGCCAATCCGAAAATGAAAACTGTTTTTGAAGAATACCAGAATAAAGGATTATTACACTCAAATCTAGAAAAAAATCAGGAACTGAAACAACTGCTGCTGGAAGAAACTCCATGGGTACTGGAAAGCAAAAATGAGGACGAGCAGATGCAGAAACTGGCATTGTTATTTGATGCCAATACAATGAAGAATTCGATCAGTCAGGATTGGGATGAATTCAAAAAACTGCAGAATCCGGATGGTGGATTCTCATGGTATCCCGGTTATCCAAGTTCTTACGGAACATCATTGTATATTCTTAAAAACTTAGGAAAAATCAATTCATGGCTAAAAGATAATGTAACAGACTACCAAAGTGCAGATCAGAAAACTCTTGTGGCTAAGCTGATTCAGTATGTAGACAATGAAGTAAATAAATATTTTGATGCAAAGAAAGGCAGTGTCTGGAACAACTGGACGATAGATTATCTTGACACAAGAAACTACTGGGAAAAGCAATATCCATTAAAAGGGAAAGGTGCTGCTTTGAAAACATTGGTAAAACAAAAAGCAAAAACCGCGAAGATCACAGATTTTACCTTCTTCGGACTTCACCGTGCCGCACTATTAATGAACGATTACGGCCTGAAAGAGGTATCTGATAAGCTGATGACCTATCTTAAAGAAACCTCTACAGATACAAAAACACAGGGAGTCTATTGGAAACAAAACCTGAATGACTGGGGATGGTTCGGTTCAAAAGTGGTAAACCATGCGGGTGCCTTGGAAGCATTCAATAAGTTGAAGTCCAATGACCAGAACTTTATTGAAGATATGAAAATCTGGCTGGTAACTCAAAAAGAAGTCAACTCATGGGGTAGTTCAAGAGGGACAGCTGAAGTGATCTTTACCATTTTGAATTCAGGGAAATCATGGACAGGTGTTGATAGTGATAAGGCAGCCATCATTTGGGGCGGAAAAGAGCTTATTCCTCAGACTCAGGCTACCGGTTACGTGAAATCAACTTTGAAACCGGAGGCTGTAGATAAAAACCTGGCAACTGTAACGGTTACAAAACCTGGTCCCGGAATTGTTCAGGGAGGATTGTTCTGGCAGTATTATGAAGATCTTGATAAAATCAAGTCTTCTGAAAATTATATTTCCGTGACGAAAGAACTCTATAAAAAGGTGAAAACCGTAAACGGAGAGGAACTTCAGAAAATTTCCCAGGAAACCCCATTGAAAGTGGGAGACAAAGTAACCGTAAGAATGATTCTGAATACAGACAGAGCGATGGAATTTATTCATATTAAAGATATGCGTGCTGCAGGATTTGAACCTGTAGATGTATTATCGGGATATCAATGGAAAAATAACCTCGGATATTATCAGTCTACGAAAGATGCTTCTACCAATTTCTATATTCAGTACATGCCGAAAGGAAAATATGTTTGTGAATACGATGTGGTGGCCAATGCATCAGGGAAATTCTCCAACGGTATTACGACGATGCAAAATTATTACGCACCGCAGATGAATGCTCATACGAAAGGAGGTAATGTGATAATTTCAGAATAATTTATAAATAAAAACTGCAGTAAAATAACTGCAGTTTTTTGTTTAGATTTCAAATAGAATAGAATTAAATCGAGAAATCAAACAATTGTTTAATTTTGGAATGGTTTTTGAAATTATAGTAGTATAAATAAAAAAATAATTAAAAGATGAAATTTTCTAAAACTTTAATTACAGGGTTGGTATTGATGGCCGGAGTAAATGCTTTTGCACAAAAGAAGGCAGAAAAGTTTGAAAAACTACAGATTGAAATGTTCCCAAAAGCAAAAGAAGGATATAAGCAAGTATATATTCAGCTTCCCGTAGCAAAAAATGAAAACGATTTAAAAGTTGAACTTTTTGTAGGAGCAGAGAAAATGTTAGACTGTAACAATTATTTCCTGATGGGAGAAATGAAAACTCAGGATCTTCAGGGATGGGGATACAACTATTATGAAGTAGAATCTAAAGGGGAAACAGCAGGAACACTGATGGGTTGCCTCGATAAAAAGCAGACTAAAAAGTTTGTTACCCTAAAACCTGAAATTGTAAGATACAACAGTAAACTTCCATTGGTATTTTACGTACCGAAAGACATCGAAGTTCGTTACAGAATTTTACGTCCGGATGCCGGTATGAAAAAAGCAGTTCAAAAGTAAATCAGCTTATTATAATTATACAGAAAACTCCTTGCAGCAATGCGGGGAGTTTTCGTTTTTATTGGGAGTATGTATTCATGCAGAATTCAGCAGTGTGGCTGTCATTCCGAAGAAGTCCTGCTTCCAAAATTCAGGATCAGTATAAAGATTGGACATCCGGTTAATGATGGTTTTAAGTTTTGGCTGAAGCCAATTGAAAATTTGTTATTTATTAAACGGGCTAAAGCCCGTTCCTGTTGAATGGACCACATCATGTAAATAAGGTCTCAATATCTTTGCGGAGGAGTCTGTAATCCCTTTGTTTCCTAATAAAAACACACTGGAAAGTAGGATGAAAAAAGTAGAGTTAAAATTTTTTTTTAAGTTTTTTAGTTTTTAATTAACATTTAAACGCTTCTTACAAAACTTTATGTTAAAAGGTTTTAAACTTAAACATATTTTAAACTAACTTTAAATTCACAGTATTGTAGAATTATCTTGAAGGATTTTACCTTTTTTTGCATTATATTTGTTATAAACATAAACCATGAAAAACAATTTATTGATTTTTACGTTTAGTT
>JASLCD010000253.1 GCA_030146295.1 Chryseobacterium sp. | reverse complement strand
GATAATCTTAATGTTTAGTTAAAAATAAACAAAAAAACATAATTTGTTATAAAGTAAACGGCAAAGTGACAAAAATATTCTTTTTTTCATACTATGAAAATACATTATGTATGAAAAAACCCCCATTAAATGAGGGTTTAATGCTTTATTTTTTATTAAATAATACCTGTACTTTATTTCTGATTCTTATCAATAATGGCTCTTTATAATTTTTATCTTCATCAAAATATCCGTAACCATAACCATATCCGTAGCCATAACCGTAACCTTGTTTCGTATTATAATCATTATAAACAAGTCCCAGATTATCAATTTCGCTATTATGATATTTTTCCGTAATCATCTTCAGCATGTACTTTTCTGTGTATTCATGACGTACAACATAAAGGTTGGCATCAGAATATTTCATCAGTTCATAAGAATCTGCTACTAATCCTACCGGTGGTGAATCTATAATAATGAAATCGTATCTTTCTTTCAGTTCTTCTATAAATTTGATATTTCTCTGGCTCATTAAAAGCTCAGATGGATTTGGCGGAATCGGTCCGGAAGTAGCAACATCAAGATTCGGGATCTTGGTTTTGTTGACAATCTGATCAATTCCTACTTCTCCCGTAAGATAATTGGAAATACCATATTTATTATCAATCTTGAAGTCTCCAAAGATTTTTGGCTTTCTAAGGTCCATTCCCAATAAGATTGTTTTTTTATCACTTAAACCTATTACGGAGGCCAGATTAATGGAAATATATGTTTTTCCTTCTCCTCCGATGGAGGATGTGATGAGTATGACTTTTCCTTTTTGATCATCATTATCCATCAAAAACCTCATATTGGCTCTTATTCCTCTGAAGGCTTCTGATACGGAAGATTTCGGCTGCTCCAGAACAGTAAGCATATTATCATTATTGTTATTTCCGATAACTCCAAGAAGTGGAATTTTCGTAGCGCTTAAAAGTTCTTTGATATTCCTGATCTTGTTGTCAAACACTTCACCAATCAGAATAAATAATAATGGAAGCAGCAACATTCCTGAAATAATAGCTGTTTTTGCCAGCTTCACATTAGGACCAATGGGTCTCTGGCCTAAATTTTTAGCAGGGTCAATTACTGTTATATCAGATTGATTGGTTGCCATTCTCATCTGGGTATCACTCTGTCTGCCCAAAAGGCTGTTATAGGTAGCTTCAATCATGTTATAACCTCTCTCTGCATCCAGATATTTTCTTTCTTTCTCAGGGTAGGTTGCTAAATCGGAATTGGCATCGGCCATTTCACGATCTATTTTATTGATTTCTTCATAATATCTGTTATAATAACCCCTCAAGCTATTGGACGACCCCATTCTTGCTTCATCAATAAGCCTGTTGATTTCTCTCATAGGTTCTGATGACGGCTTATAAATAGTAGCCATTTCTGCTTTTTTGGTATATAAAGCTCTCAGTTCAGAAACCGTTGCTGAGAAAACACCATCTTCAAAACCTGCTGCATTGGTTCCGATCATTTTATCGAAATTCTGAGACTGAAGGGTATTCTTGATATTGTTCAGAGAACTGATTTTGCTGATGATATCTGCTTTTTTGGCTTCAAGTTCTTTTATTTTTTCAAGAGATTTTTCATCTCTGTCTTTGATGTTGTAAAGTTTTTCAGATGTCTTTAAATAATTGAGCACATTGGCACTTGAATCAAGTTTTTTGCGGACGTTCCCAAGATTATCTTTTAAAAAGATATCTGTATTCTTATTAACAATATTTTTATCAGCAAGCCTCTTTTTTTGCAACTCTGCAACAGATTTATTCAGGAAATTAACGGTGCTGTTAAGGTTGTATCCTTTTTTCGTAATAATCATAATAGACCTGATTTCTTTATCAAAGTCTACTCCTGTCGTGGAAACAATTTCATCTACGCTCTGGTTTACAGAGTTCAGGTTAATAATAATATTATCCAGCTTAATTTTGGTAGCAACAGGGTTTTGAAGCAGTCTGAATCTCAGGTTAGGAGAATTGTACCACTCATTAATTTTGATAATCTTATCTGCTGGTCTGTTATAAGGATTAATACCCTGGAATCCTTCTGCCTCATAACTATATAAGTTCGTAGATTCTCCTTCTTCCGGCAAAATCACTTCATAAGCTCCATTTCCTTTCGGTATCAGAGTAATAGGATAATTAATCTGCTGAAGGTGTTTTTTATCAATTTGAAGGAAGACTGGTGAGTCATCTTTGTCCAGATAAGTAGATTTTATAAGTCCTTTGGTAGAATAGTTCACAAAAAGATCTAATTCTTTCACCAAAAATTCGTTGTGAGATCTGGATAAAAGCATTTTTTTCAAATACAGCCCATCCTGATTTCCTGAATCTCCCCATATAAAGTTAATAGACTGGTTAGACTGAGTGGGTAGAAACTCGGAAGCCTTGCTGGAGGTACTTAATGACAAGTCTGATGCAAAAATATTTTGTGCATAATATTTACTGTACACCCAAGCTATGGCATAGCCAACAATCAGCATCAATACAAACCAGTACCAGTTTTTAAGAATCCTTCTTAAAAAGTGTTCTAAATCAAATAACGCAAATGTCCCTGATTTATCTTTCTTCTCTGCAGTGTTTACTCTATCTGGAATCATGGCTATAGATTTTTAAGAAGTAAATAAATAGACAATGCAGTAGTAATTACAGAAACTCCTGTAGTCAAAGTCTGGATCGGATCTTTTCCGAATCCATTCAAGCTTTTGGCTCTTGTATTCAGATAGATTTCATCTCCGTTTTGTACATAATAATAAGGAGAGTTCATAAGGTCTTCACGGGTAAGATCTATTTTTGCAATTTTGATTCCTTCCGGAAGTTTTCTGTGGATAACGACTTCTTTTTTATCAATAGTTCTGTTCAATCCTCCATTAATGGCCAATGCTTCAGTAATAGTAAGGGTATTTTTGTGGGCTACTTTTTCGCCTGAAAGTCCTGTAGTTTCCACATCACCAAGAATATAATAAGTAATACCGTCTGTATTCAGTCGTACTTCAGATTTACCTTCCTGAAAATTTTCATTTACTTTATCCTGTATTTCTTTTGTAATATCATCAAGGGTTCTTCCTTCAGCTTTTATATATCCGATTCCGAAAACGTTGATATCGCCATTGGAATCAACTTTCAATCCGTTAAAATAAAAATTCATGTTTCCCCCTCTGCTTCCTCCGGAATTAGCACCAAATGCGCCACCTACAGAGCCGCCGCCTGATATGGCAGAACTTGTTACTCCTCCACCAGAAACTCCGCCTGAAGCATTATAAGAGGAATAAAATTGTGCAGCATCACCTTTGGGAGTCGTCACAATATTAAGATTAAGGATGTCATTTTTGGTAATCCTGTACACGGGAATATTGTAAGGAATAAGGCCTTCTTCGTTAATGACAAGGCTTTCGCTTGGCTGCAAGTATCTCACATCCTTTGTTGTGATACAAGAGGTAACTAAAAAAGGGAATATTAAAAATAAATACTTAAAATTCTTCATCATATTTGAATATTGTT